>CANQGV010000037.1 GCA_947623475.1 uncultured Clostridia bacterium
ATCAAAGAATCTACCATGAAAAAAACAGTTTCTTCTCTATTTATAGGATCTTCACTTTCTAACTTTTTATAGTTCTCTCCCATATCAAAAGAAACATATGGTTTTTCATCAATTCTATAAAAGAATCCACCAGCTTGTTTTCTATAGTCATCATCTATTATTATATCTTTTTCATCAAAGCCTTCCTCTAATAACTTTAATTCTATATCATTTTTTTCATCTTCTGGATTTTTTGGATCGAATTTTATATTTCGTTCCAAGTTATCTAATTCTATTTTAAAAATTTTAGATAAATTGTTTTTTATTTTTTCTTTAGTTTGTTCATCATTTTCTTCTAATTTATTATGTTTAAAGTATTCTAGCATTTCTTCAATTATTTTCTTTTCTACTTGAGTTCTTTCTTCTTTTTCCATTATTTCACATCCTTATTATTTTTTATTTTGTCATATATTTCTTCAAGCATTTTTTCACTTTCATCACTCTGACAAGCTTCTTGTAATTTTAAGAACTTTTCAATTTTCTTTTTTGTTTGTTCTTTAGTCATGAAAACCTCCTTTTTATTTTATCGGATTATACTATATCACGTTTTTGCTTATTTTTCAAGGTATCTATATGTTTTTATTTTTTATATACTTTCCTTTAAACTCTTCTGCAAGAATATCCATATTTACTGCATCATAGTATTTTCCATTAACAAATTTACATTTTCTTCTTCTTCCTACTTCTTTAAATCCACATTTTTCATAACATCTTATAGCTCTAGCATTAAATCCCATTACCCATAAATCTATATTATGTAAGTTAAGATATCTAAACCCATAATCCAATATTAGTTTTATAGCTTCTGTTCCATAACCATTATTTCTAAACTCTTCATCTCCTATAAAAATTCCTAATGTTGCATTTCTGTTCATGTTATCTATATTTTCTAAACTTACACTTCCTATCATTCTATCTCCATCTAATGTTACCATTACAAACGTTGCTTCTGGAGTTGAATTATTTTCTAAATATTCCTTTTCTCCTTCTAGAGTAGTTAACTGTCCACTTCTTCCCAAATAATCTGTTATTTCAAAATCATTTAGCCATTTAGTAAATATTTCTACATCTTCTGAATTTCTTGGAGATAAATAAATTCTTTCTCCAACAAGTTTTTTAAAATATCTCATTTTGTTTTCCTCCCTTTCATAAATTATAATATTTCTTTTAAATATTTATCAGTAAATTGTTTAACTTCTTTTTCTTTACCTTTCAGTCTTTTAATTAAATCATTTGTGATTTCGTATGTTTTTTCAAATTCTTCTTTTGTCATTTCATGTTTTTTTAATGCTTCTTCAAATTCGTCTTCATCTAATAAAACTGTTTCCCCATTTGGTCTTAAAACAACATCTAAGTAAAAATCATCTTCATATGGTATTCCGTTTTCTTTTCCTATTTTTCTTGCTACGTCAAAATACCACTCTATTATATCATTTTTTTCATTATATATTGCTGTTAATCTAAATTTCGAAGTATAATCATAAAATTCTAACCATTTATAGTCATTATCATATAAATATACTCCTTTATATATTTCAAATGGCTTGTCTACTTTTATAAAATGATTTAAATATATATCACCTTTAAAGTCTTTTTCATTTATTGTTTTTATTTTTTGCTCTAATTCTTTAACATCTTTAAATTTATTTTTTACTTCTTTTGCATATTTCTTTTTTAAGCTTATCCAATATCTTTCAATTATTTCTTTGTCTTCATAATTAACTTTATTTTCAAATATTCCACCATTTGCTATTATGCATTTACTTGACGCTATATTCTTTTCATCACATGTTATTAGTACCCTATTTAATTCTAGCTTTTTACATTCTTCTAATGCTAGTCTTGTCATTTCTGTTGCATAACCTTTTTTTCTTTCAGATGGTCTTATTCCATATCCAATATGTCCAAAATATTTTAATAATTTATCATTCAATTTATGTCTTATTTGGATTGTTCCAACTACTTTGTTATCAATTTTTCTTATTCCTAAAAGTAATGTAGCTGGTATTCTTTCTGATTTACTGTCATTTTCTATTAAGTCTTTTCTTATTTTTTCTAGCCACTTATCAAAATCTTTTAGTTTATCTAGTCCTCCATCACCTGATAGGTCATATTCATTATTGTCAAAATGTTCTTGCAGATATTCTTCTATTTGTTTTTTGTGCTTTTCTTCAGGAAATTCAAGTTTTATCTCTCCATATGCTTTTGTTTTATTTAATTCATTATAAACCTCTTCTATATCATAAACATATGAAATCCCTTTATATTTTTTCCCTTGATATTCTGTATCTTTTTCTGCAAAATATTTTCCACCTATTTTTTCATAAAACTTTCTTGCAGATTTATTATCTTTAAAGCACCATATAATCATTTTCTTCTTTTTATTGTTTTTCATTTCGTTAATTATATATTTAAATATTTGAGTTCCAATTCCTTTTTGTATTACTTCTGGTAGCAAATATAATGCATTTATTTCACAGTCAATTTCTTCATATTTACTTTCATATGTATCATCACTACAATAATTACAAAATCCAACAATTTCATTATTAAGTTCAACTAAAATATATTGACTTATATCATATCTTTCTCTTACTCTTTTTTCTTTATCTTTTGGATCTAAATTTTTTAGATCCTTTTCGTCTACAATTCCCTTATATGCATGTTGCCAAGAAATTGTACTTATTTCTCCTATTCTTTTTATATCTTTTTCTATATCTTCTATTTTTCTTATTTTTAATATTGAATTCAATTTTATCTATCTCCTATTTCTTTTTGTAAATTCTTTTCTAATAAGTATGTATTTATATCTGTAAGTTCAGTGTTTCCATCTTTATAACTATAACCTAATTTTAAATAAAAATCTTTTGCTGTTATTGAAGCATGAACTAATACTTTATTAGTCTTTTTTTGTTTTATATATTGTTCCACTTTATTTATTAAAGCTCTTCCTATTCCATTTCCATGGTTTTCAGGTTTTACAAATACTCCTAATATATAATTTTCATCTTTATTATACCATGATACATCTGTACCTGCTGTACCAAGCACTTCTTCATTATCAATTGCCATATATACTTTTTCTCTATTTTTAAATGTTTCTTTTAATTGTTTTGGTTTAAAACTTTCTATCATTTCATCTATTTGTTTTTTATCATAATCTTTACTGTTTATTTCTTTTAGGTTTCTAATTATTAATTTCGATATTTGATCTACATATTTTTCTTCATATTCTCTTATTTCTGTCATTTATATCACCTCTTTTATGTATTGCATACTTTATTTATAAAATCTTTATATTGTTCTACCAATTTATTATAGCTTTCTTCTGTTATATGTTCATTAACTTCATGTGCTGTTATTGGTCCAACACCTACTATTATTCTTGTTGACTTTTCTACTACACTTGCTTCTGTTATAAAATTCGCAGTTTTAGCTTCTTCAACTAAATCTGTTTTATTTATAAAAGGACTTGCTTCTGTATGTATATATATTTCAAAGTCATATTTTTTTGAAAGTTCTTCAATTTTTCTTTTAATTATTTCGATATGCTCTTTATTTGCAATTCTAAAATCCATAATTACTTTGCAATTTGCAGCAACTGAGTTTGGCGCACTTCCACCTTGTATAATTCCAACATTCATTGTTGTATATGGAATTTCAAAATCTTTTACCTCTTTTGTTTTTACTTCTTTATTATAAAACTCATCAAATTCAGTTATAAATTTTGCTGCATTCAATGTTGCACTTTTACCTTTTTCTGGGTTACTTGAGTGCACTTTTTTCCCTTTAAATGTTAAATGATATTCCAATAAACCTTTTGTTCCTACTAGAACTTCATTATTTGTTGGCTCTCCAAAAATCATTACCTCTGGAAATTCTTCCTTTGAATTTGTGATTTCATGGATTCCACCAAAAGCCGTTTCTTCATCATATGTAAAATATAATTTCATACCATATTTCATTTTATTAAAATCTATTTGTGCAACTGCATCAAGCATTGCTGCAATTCCACCTTTCATATCTGCAACTCCTAAACCATATAATACATTTTCTTTTTTGGTTAATTCAAATGGACTAGTATTCCAACCTTCAATATATTCAACTGTATCAGTATGTCCCAGAAATCCTAATTTCGGATTTTCTCCAATGCTCATTATTAAAACTTTACTTTTAAATTCTGTTTTAAAGTTTAGTTTTTTCAAATAATTTTCTATATAATCAATTATTTCTTTATTTTCCTTATCTTTTATAGTATTAAATTTTATTAAATCTTTTAATATTTCATATTTTTCCATTTTACATTCCTCTTTTCTTTTACTTATATTATTATATCAAAAAAGCCTCACAAAGAACTCCCTTTTTTAAGACTCCTTTGCAAGACTTTATAATCTCACTTTATAAGTGTAAGCAACATTTTTTATTATATGCTACCCTTCATCGCTCGAACTTTATAGTCCTTAGATGAACTCTTAATATGTAACATTCTAGCATATATTTTTGGTTTTGTCAATTTATTTTTTGTTTTTATGTTAATCTTCAATTATGTTTGGAAATGATTTCTCCAATTCTTCATCTGTTGGAATATAATTGGTCATAGTTTTATCTAAATAAGATGAATATGCTGTCATATCAAAATAGCCTGTTCCAGTTAGACCAAATAATATTGTTTTTTCTTCTCCTGTTTCCTTACATTTTAATGCTTCATCTATTGCAACTTTTATAGCATGTGATGATTCTGGTGCTGGGAATATTGTTTCTTTTTGAGCAAATAATATTGCTGCATCAAAAACATCTGTCTGTTTTGTTGAAACTGCTTCAAGATATTTATCATGATATAATTTTGAAATTATTGGTGACATTCCATGATACCTTAATCCTCCTGCATGATTTGGAGCTGGAATAAAATCACATCCTAAAGTATACATTTTAGCAAGTGGAGTCATTTTTCCTGTGTCACAGTAATCATATGTATATTTTCCTCTTGTTAATGTTGGACATGATGCTGGCTCTACTGCTATAATTCTTGGGTTATGTTTTCCTTTTATCTTATCTCTCATAAATGGTGCCATTAGTCCACCTAAATTAGATCCTCCTCCAGCACATCCTATTATTATGTCAGGATATTCATCCAATATTTCAAAAGCTTTTTCACATTCAAGACCTATTATAGATTGATGTAATAATACTTGATTTAGAACAGAGCCTAAAACATATTTTGAATCTGGTGTTGTTACAGCCTTTTCTACAGCTTCTGTCGTATTCGGATGATTTTTTAATATTTCTTTTCCTACTTTTGTAGTATTGCTAGGACTTGCAATAACATTTGCACCAAATGTTCTCATTATATCTTTTCTAAATGGTTTTTGTTCATAAGAAGCCTTTACCATATATACTGATAAAGGTATATTAAAATAACTACATGCTTCTGCTAAAGCTGTTCCCCATTGACCTGCTCCAGTTTCTGTTGTCAGATGTTTAATTCCTTCTTGCTTTGCATAATAAACTTGAGCAATCGCAGAATTTAGCTTATGACTTCCTGATGTATTATTACCTTCAAATTTATAATAAATTTTTGCAGGTGTTTGCAAATATTTTTCAAGATTAAATGCACGTATTAATGGTGATGGTCTATATATTCTATACATTTCTTGTATTTCTTTTGGTATATCTACATATCTTGTTTTGTCATCTAATTCTTGCCTTGCTAATTCCTCACAAAATACTGGTAATAAATCTTCTAATGTTGCCTTATTTTTTGTAACAGGATTTAACATAGGCTCTGGCAACTCTTTCATATCTGCCCTTAAATTATAATATTGTTTTGGCATTTGTTCCTCTGTTAAATATAATCTATATGGATGTTTCTTTTTACTCATAATATCTCTTCCTTTCTTTTTTATTTTATTTTTACTGTTTTCTACACCAATATAGCTTATATTTATGTTTAATAAATCTTTCTTGTTTCAATGTTTTCACCTCCTAAACTTAAAAAAGCAGAAGTATTTTTCATTTAATACTTCTGCTTTTTTTATAATTATTTACAAAAATTAATAACTTTGTTAGATAATTTTACAATTGGATAAAAAGAGCACAAGTATAAGTAATTTATTATCACCTATACTTGTGCTATCTTTATTTATTCTTATATTATAGCATGGTTATTAAGTATGGGTGATTTTTAAAGTTTTCCCATACTTTTTGCCAATTATTTAATTTTAAATTAGCTTTGTTAACCATTTTTTTCTCCAATCTTTAAATTATTGTTCTATATTATACATTACTTTTATAGTTATGTCAAATTTAATTTTTATTTTCTTTATACCATTCTGCAAAAACCTGCATTGCTTGAACTGAATTATCAATTTTTCTTCGTTCATGTCTTTCTTTTGCTTCCATCTCTGCAAGTGTTTTTTCAAAATGTAATGGTTTAAAGATATACCAAAGATCTGACCACTTTTCTTCTCTGTCTTTTCCTCTTATTTCATTAGATATATTTCCTGGATGTTTTCCATAAAAATAGTGAATTTCTTTTCCATCATGATATGCTAAACATTCTCTAAATTCGCATCTTCTATTTTCTTTACCTTTCATCAATTGTAATATACCTTCTATTCCTATTGTATCTAAAGAGAAATTAACAAAAGCTCTAGGAAATCCATTTAATTCTTCTATGAAAAAGCCTGTATCTAAAGCTAGACATGGTTTTTTTACTATTTCATAAGCTTGTTTTACTTTTGCCGTTGCAATTACTTTTAAATCATCACTTCTAGGCTCATCTAATTCAAAATCAAATGTACTTATTTTTAAATCTTCGAAATATTTTTGTGCTGATTTAGCTTTTCCTTTATTATGTGTTACAAATACAATTTCTTCCATTGTAAATCAGTTCCTTTCATTTTTATTTAATCTCCATATACTCTTCCACCTATTATTTCACCTGTATACCTATCTATATATATATCCAAAGATTCCATAATATGTGTATCATGTGATGTATGTAATATCCAAACTGGTCTTTCTGGACCTGTTTCTAGTTCATTATATGCATTTTTTTTCGTAAATAAATTGTTTGGTTTCTTATCTCCTTTTTCTATTCCGTCTAATTTATTATAGTTTTCATTATCTATAACTTTAGTTCCTGTCCAATATCCTGGCTTTTTATTTTTCCATATTTCTATTGCTTCTTCACTTGTAATTTCTTTTTTAGAATCTTTTTTACTATTATTTGATTTAGTAGTTTTATCTTCAGTTTTATCTACTTCAACTTTATCTAAGTTTCTATATATACAATTTGAATTTGTTACTTCGCTAACAAATGTTATTGAAACAGTATATTCAGTGTCTTTATCTACTTTTCCTGTATAAGTATAGTGTATACTTCCTACATCTGAAGTTACATCATCTATAGTATATTTTGAAATAACTGCGATTACACTACCTTGCTTAAATGTTGTTTCTTCAATTTTTAAATTTTCATTGAATTTTACATTATGCTTTTTAACAAATTCTTTATATTGATCATAACTCTCAATCTTTAGTTCATAAAGGTTATCATCAATTTTTTTCATTTCATCTGCATCTTTTATTTCTTTTTCTTTATTTTTAGAAGTATATACTCTTGGATCTTCTAACTTGACTGCTCCCTTTTCTTTTACATATTTTTCAAGTAATTCTTTTATTTTATCTACATTTTCAATTTTATTTAAATATACTTGTCCTCCTTCTTCTTGCATAGCTATCATATTTTTACCTTCTAATTCCAAAGGAAATACATAATTTTTACTTACTTGATTATAATCAAACTCAATGAACATTTCATCATCTTTTATTTTTTCAATATCTTTCTCTGTTAACTTTTCTCCATCTGTTTTAGATGTTACACCTTTACAAAATTCATTTACAATTTCTTTATAACTATCTTCATCTTTTTCAAATATATAATATTTATTTTCCTTTTTCATTTTATATACAACTCTATCTGGGTTTATAAAATAGTCAGATGAAAGTAACTCTTTTTCTTCTTGCTTATTTTCACTAACTTCTTGAGGAGTCTCATTTGTTTTTTTCACTGATATAATAGCATATACTATTCCTACAATAAGTACAATTCCTATTAAAATACTAAAACTTTTCCATATTTTTTCTTTTATTTTCATAACACTTCTCCTTTTAAATTTTAATAAATTTATATTTTGCATTAAAATGTTCAAGTATTTTGCTCAAATTTTTAGGCTCAAACATAACAGATACTGTATTTACATTTGGATGAAAAGCAACTCTATCTGCTTCTAGCATATCTTTATCTAATATGAATATAAGGTTTTTATCAGTTAAATTTATAACATTAAATATAGATACAGATCCACTTTTTATTCCTAGCTTTTCTTCTAATGTTTGCTCATTTCCAAAACTAAGTCTTGTTTCTTGCAATTTTTCTTGCAATTCTTTTAAATTTGCTCTTTTTTTTACTGGTAAACAAACTAAATAATATTGTGTTTTTTTATTATTTCTAAGAAAAAGATTTTTACAATCTAATGCATCTATTTTTATATTATATTTTTCTGAATCACTACCACTAAATAATGGTGGATGTTCAATTTTTTCATATTTAATTTCTAATTCATCTAGCAGCTTATATACTTCGTCTTCCATTTTCTAACTCCCTGTATTTTTTTAATTTTTCTATTTCTTTATTATATATATTTTTCACAACCCATTTTTCATTTGAAACTTTTTCTACATCTTCTATATCAACCCATTTAACACCACTATTTTCATCTTCTTTAATTGTTAGCTTCTCATCTTCATCTACTTCTAATAAATATGTTAGATTTAAATGTACATGTGAGCCAACATATTTTCCTCTTTTTATATGTCCATTTACTGTTATCAATTCTAATGAAAAAATATCATCTTTTAATGGCTTTACATTTTTTACACCTGTTTCTTCTTTTACCTCTCTTATAGCTGTTCCTAATAAATCTGTCTCACCATCTGCATGTCCACCTGTCCATGCCCATGATTTATATATATTATGATATATCATTAACACTTTTGTTCTTTCTTTATTTACTACCCAAGCTGAAGCTGTAAAATGACCAATTTCATTTTTTCTAGTTAGTACATCATCAAAAGTGTTTATATATTGTAACATTATTTCTTTATCTTTTTTTTCTTGTTCATTATATGGTTCGTAATTTTTTATTTGTTCTTTAAAGTTCATTTTTCCTCCTATCTAGACATTAAAAGTCCTCTTATCAGAGGACTTTTGATTATATTATGCATATGCTTGACGTTTTTTGAAGCTAAGCAAGTTGGTAACTTCTCTTTCTGGTCTTCCTTTCTTTGTCCTTTGAGTCTTTCTTGCTCTTTCTTGTTCCAATTGTCTTTTCTGTTTTTCTGCCATTGATTGACAAATTGCTTTTTGATATGTAAAGTGCGTATCTTGAGCTATTTTACTCCAATTGTACTCATTTCTAACTTTGTTTTTAGCTCTTTTTACAATTTCTGCACTTAATTTATAATCATATAATAATTCTAATATTGAATCTGCTATAGAATTAGCATTTCCTGCATATGTTTTCATTCCATTTTTTCTATGTTCAACTATTTCGTTTAATCCTCCTATATCAGAAACTACTACAGGATTTTCTGCAAGCATTGCTTCTAATGCTACTATACCAAATGGCTCATAAGTACTTGGAAATACTGATATATCTGCAGCTTTATACATTCTTTGTACATCTTTTCCATTCATATATCCTGCAAAATATACTTTATTTTCAATTCCTAAAAATTTTGCTTGCGCTTTTAATTCGTCTAACATTCCACCTTGACCAGCTATAACAAGCTTAGCATCATTATATCTTTCTAATATTTTTGGCATTGCAGCTATTAAATGTTGGATACCTTTTTCATAAACAAGTCTTCCCATAAATAAAATTATTTTTTCATTATCCATAGCATATCTTCTTCTAAAGTCATAATCTCTTTCTATTCCATTAAATAGATTCATATTTACGCCATTTGCTACTACGTTTATCTTTTCATATGGTAGTCCAAATAATCTTTGTAAT
>CANQGV010000038.1 GCA_947623475.1 uncultured Clostridia bacterium
TGTTAAGTGCTGGAGAACAAATAGCAATGGCAAAACTTAGTATTTTATTAAATGAAATGGATTATCCAGCAATATCCTTAACAGGTTGGCAATCAGGTATATTTACAAATAATACTAATCAAAATGCCATAATAGAGAACATAGATACTACTAGAATAGATAAAGAATTAGAAGAAGGTAAAATTGTTATAATAGCTGGTTTTCAAGGTTTCAATGAAAATCTTGATATAACAACATTGGGAAGAGGTGGATCTGATACAACGGCAATAGCAATAGCAGCAGCATTAAAAGCTAAAAATTGTTATATATATTCTGATGTAGATGGAGTATATACAACAGACCCAAATGTAATAAAAAAAGCAAAAAAAATACCTGCTTTATCATATGAAGAAATGTTAGCAATGTCTAGCGAAGGCGCAAAAGTACTTCATAATAGAAGTATAGAATTAGGAGAAAAATTTAAAATTCCAATAATAACAAAATCAACTTTTAACAAAGAAGCTGGAAGTGTCGTTTCAAATGTTATTGAAAAAAACACAGTAAAAAGCATTGTAAAAAAGGATATTTCTAGAGTTTCGATTATAGGAAATGGTATTATAAGAAACATAGATGCATTAAAAAAGGTTATAGATGAAATAGATAAAAGCAAATTAGAAATGTTGAATTTTGATGTATCTGAAACAAAAATTTCTATAGACTTTAGAGACATTGTAGATGATAGAATTTTAGAAAAACTGCATAATATTTTGTTAGAAGAAAAATAAAATATCAAATAAAGCTACATAATCTTGAAAATTATGTAGCTTTGTTGTATAATAATAAGCAATTCCAGTAAAAAAGACAATTTATATAAAATTGTCTGAAAAAAATTTTTGTAAGACATAATCTTACTAGAAAGGAAGTAATAGGTACATATTATGTCAGTTAAAACTAAAACAGGCCTTTATGTAGAAATAATTTCTAAACAGAAAGGAGTAACTGGAAGTTGTACATTGGTAAATGTACGGTTTAATGATGGGGAAAATGTTAAGTTCCTAGTAGACTGTGGTAGCATACAGGGTGAAGGTGATATCAAAGAAAATTTTATAAAAAATTCTTCTTTGGAATATGATCCTAAAGAATTGCTAGCAACAATAATCACTCATGCTCATATTGATCATTGTGGACGGCTTCCATTATTAAAAGGTGAATGTCCTGTTATAACTAGTAAAGGAACATTGCTTTTAATGAAAAATGCTCTCGATGATAATATGGGAATAATGAGAGAACAAGCCGAACAGTTTAAACTTAAACAACCATATACATCAGTTGATTTAACTAAAACTCTTTCTAAAGTAAAAACTCTAGAATTTGGTGAAAGTATAAAAATTCACGATAGGATAAAAGTAACCTTATTTGCAAATCCACATATTTTTGGAGCAACTATGGTTCTAATCCAAATAAAAGATCGAAGTGGTTTTTACAGAGAAATAAATCTTCTTTTTTCAGGAGATTATAAAGTTGAAAATCGTTTTTTACAATTACAATCATTACCTGATTGGGTAAAAAAACTTAATTTAACTATATTTCTAGAAGGAACATATGGTAAATCAAATAAAAATGATATTACATATGGAAAGTTTAGAAGAAATTTAAAGGAATTTATAAAAAAACAAGATTCAAATAATTGGGTTATTGTAATTCCAGCATTTTCCTTAGGTAGAACACCAGATGTATTGTATGAATTAAAACTTATGCAAGACCAAGGTGAGATACCTAGTAATTGTAATATAATTTGTGATGGTAATTTGTCCCATTCGCACATGAATACAATGTTACATAATCCAGATACATTTGGAATAAAAAATGAGATGCTTGATTTTAAGCCAAAAGGATTGATTTTAGCTGATAAATCACTTAGAATGGCATTGACATCAACCTCAGGTAAATTTTCAAATGAGCCGGTTATAATTGTTACATCGTCAGGGATGGGAACTCATGGCCCAGCACAAATGTATTTACCGTACTTTTGTCAACGTGAAAATTGTCTAATTCACTTTACTGGTTATACAGTTGAAGAAAGTTTAGGCAGAAGGTTACAAGATACAGCTCAAGGTTCATCTGTTCAAATATCAGGAGCTTACAAATGTTTAAATGCGACTGTTAAGTCAACGAACGAATTTAGTTCGCATGCTACAGGTGAAGAAATTATTGAGTTTTTAAAAGATTTTGAAAATTTAGAATGTATTTTAATAAATCATGGAGAGCCTGAAATCAAAAAAGTTTTTTCACAAAGAGTCTCTAACGAATTAGATAAAAAAGTTAAAGATATTGAAATTGTTGATGGAAAAACAAAGTTTAGAATTAGTACTTATGGTCTTACTGGAAAGACCAAACTACAAATGTAGTCTTACTCTAACGGTATAGTTTATGCTATACCGTTTTTCCTTGGATAAAATAAGCCATTAAACATAAATAGAAATTAGTTAGAATTTTTGTTAAATATATAAGTTCTAAAATCTAAAAAACCAGAATATATATAATAAAGAGCATTTTTAGGAGGTAGGGGAGAATGACTATTGATGAAAGAAAAAGTACAAACTTAGGTGTTATCCAAAACTTAGTTCTAGAAAATAGAGAAAAATTAAGTGTTTCAGGAGTAATTGATGTATTGAGCTTTGATGATCAAGTTGTAATGATAGAAACAGAACTAGGTCTTTTAACAGTTAAAGGAGAAAATATTAGAATAAATAAATTAAGTATTGATACATCTGAGGTTATAGTAGAAGGAAGTATTTCTTATTTATCTTATAGCGATAGTGATAATGCAAATACAAAAGGAGGAAGTTTAATAAGTAAAATATTCAAGTAAGGAATGATTGCACTATGACAATAAATCAATTACAATTATTTATAATTTTCTTAGTTAATGGTATTTTAATAGGAGTTCTTTTTGATATTTTTAGAATAATAAGAAAAACTTTTAGTCATAAAGATTTTGTTATATATGTACAAGATACATTATTTTGGATTTTTACGGGAATTATTTTAATATATTCTACTTTTATTTTTAATGATGGTCAATTTAGAATATTTATGTTAGTAGGGACAATTATAGGATTCTTAATATATTTATATACTTTAAGTAAAAGCTTTATAAAAATAAATATAAAAATAATATCTGTACTTAAAAAAATTA
The DNA here is from genome assembly GCA_947623475.1 of uncultured Clostridia bacterium. Classification (GTDB taxonomy): domain Bacteria; phylum Bacillota; class Clostridia; order TANB77; family CAG-508; genus CAG-269. Next base: position 3,179 of record CANQGV010000038.1, read on the forward strand.
CAAAAAAGATTATAGATTTAATATTGATTCCTATAAAATTTATAGTTTTAACAATTAGAAAAATATTTTTAAAACCTTGTACTTTTTTAGTAATAAACATGAAAAAAACACTAAAAAATATTAAAATGTCAAAAAAAGAAAAAAATAATAAAAAAGAGAAAATAAAAGAAGGATTTTAATATAAAAAGGAGTATATAATAATATGACATATTATGGTCATATTATTCTTAAGAAAGAATCGGTGATTAATTACTTATGAAAAAATCCAAAAAAATTATAATTGAAATTGCATTACTTATATTGATTATATATGCTATATTTACTATAATTAATCAACAACAATCTTTAAATCAATATAGTAAAAATAAAGAAGATTTACAAGAACAAATCAAAGAACAAGTTGAATACAAAGAACAATTAACTGCAAAGAAAGAAAATGTAAATTCTTTAGAGTCAATAGAACAAATGGCAAGAGAATATTTAGATATGTATTTGCCAAATGAAAAAGTATATATAGATCAAGAAAAGTAGTCCGATTTTACTTTGGACTATTTTTTTAAAATTCTTTAATTATTACAAAAAATATGTTATAATTGGTTTGTATAATTTTATTCTATCAAATTTCCCATAAAAAATAATTTTATAAATATAAATAATAAGTAAATTAGGAGGAATTTTATGATAAGCCTAGAAGAAAAAAACTTAAGTGAATTACGACAATTAGCTAAAGAAAACAATATAAAAAACACTTCAAAATTAAAAAAAGATGAACTAATAAATGTACTAGAGCAAGTATTAAATACAGAAAACAAAGAAAAAATAGAAAATGAAGAAATAAAAGATAATACTTCGGGCTATAAAATAACAAATGAAGATGACAAAATTGTAGAAGGAATATTAGATGTATTACCAGATGGTTATGGATTTTTAAGAGGTGATAATTATCTATCAACTCCTAAAGATGTATATCTTTCACCTATACAAATAAGACGATTTAAATTAGATAGTGGAGATATGGTAAAAGGTATTGCAAGAGTTAAAGAAGGAGAAAGATTTCCATCATTAATTTTTGTTGGTGAAGTAAACGGTGAACATCCAGAAAAAGTAGCTAAAAGGAAAAAATTTGATGAGTTAATACCAATATATCCTACAGAAAGATTAAAGCTTGAAACAGAAACTACAGAATATGCAATGAGAATAATAGATTTGATTTCACCTATTGGAAAAGGTCAAAGAGGAATGATTGTTGCACCACCTAAAGTTGGTAAAACAACTTTACTAAAAAAAGTAGCAAACAGTATAACAAAAAATAATCCAGAAGTAGAACTAATAGTATTATTAATAGATGAAAGGCCAGAAGAAGTTACAGACATGAAACGTTCTATAAAAGGTCAGGTTATATATTCTACATTTGATGAAATGCCAGAACATCATGCTAAAGTAGCAGAAATGGTATTAGAAAGAGCTAAAAGAATAGTAGAACAAGGAAAAGATGTAGTAATATTGTTAGACAGTATTACAAGACTTGCAAGAGCATATAACTTAGTTATTCCAGCTTCAGGAAGAACATTATCTGGAGGTCTAGATCCAGCAGCACTTCACAAACCAAAAAAATTCTTTGGAGCTGCAAGGAACATAGAAAATGGAGGAAGCCTTACAATTTTAGCAACATCACTAATAGAAACAGGATCTAGAATGGATGACGTCGTTTTTGAAGAATTTAAAGGAACTGGAAATATGGAAGTACATCTAGATAGAAGTCTTTCAGAAAAACGTATTTTTCCAGCAATAGATATAAATAAATCAGGTACAAGAAGAGAAGACTTACTATTAACACCAAAAGAATATGAAACAGTATTTGCTTTAAGAAAAGCTCTAAACAGCAACAATTCAACTGTAGCTGAAGTTACAGAAAAAGTTATTAGAGAAATGATTAAAACAAAAAATAATGAAGAATTTTTAGATAAAATGGAGAGAATATAAAATGGCGAAAGAACTTAGTCCAGAAGAAAAACAAAAATTATTATATAAAGAAATAAATATATGGAAAGAAGAATTTAGAAAACATGATTTCAAACTTTGTGTGTATTCATTATTTACATTTAGTTTGTTAGCATTAGCTAGCATTGTATTATTATATATAAATTCACTTATAGCATCAGTAGCAATTATAATAACTACAATATATTTAGGATTAGTTGTAATTCCAAATATATTAGCTTGGAATCAAATAAAAAAATGTAATACAAACAATATTCATAATTTCAAACTTGGAGTTATAAGGCAAAAATATTATAGACAAAGAAAATTTTCTCTATTTGTAGTTAAACTAGAAGATATAGAAAAAGAAGCTAGAATTCATTGTACAGAGGAACAATTTAGTAGAATAAAACTAGATGATAGAATTGTATACTTCGAGTTTCTTTCTGGAGAATATGGAATAATAAAACTTCCATATGGAATAAATGATGAAGACTTAGAATTACTTGAAAACAATCTTTATACTCCTACAGACAAAGACTTATATAGTTTTTCTCAGTTTAGAAAAGGTGTAACAATATATGATAACTTTTTAGTATATTGTGTTTTAATAATCATTGTAGTTTTCGGATTAGTAATAGGAATAAGAACTAAAAATTATATTTATTTGGCATTTTTTATGTTTTTATCATTAGGACTAGCTTGTATTGCGTATGATATTCTAATAGCTCCTAATAAACCATATACTGTAGGAGAGTTTGATAATTGCTTTAAAGCTACAGTAATAAAAAAGACAAGAGAAGGTAAAAATTCAATTAGAAAATATTATTATGGAAAAACATATTATTATATTAATGTAAAAAATGCTAATGGTGAAGAACGTAATAGAATAAGAGTTCTAAGAAGCACATACAATGAATTAAAAGAAGGAGACAGTGTTATTTGTTTTGAATATAAAAAGCCAGATTTTCAAATAGGTAATATTGCAGCAGTAAAAAATATAAATTAATAGAATTAGTGGCTAGCTTTTTATGAGTTATAGTCACTTTTATTTATAGTATTAGGAGGTAGATATGATAGATTTACATATACATACAACATATTCTGATGGAACAAAAAATGTTATAGAAATTTTAAAACAAGCAGAAGCATTAAAATTAGATACTATTTCTATAACAGACCACGAAAGTTGTGATGCACATGAAGAACTTAAAAAAATAGATATTTCAAAATATTATTCTGGTAAAATAATAACAGGAATTGAATTAAAAACAAAATATACAAATGGAACAATTGATATATTAGGCTATGGCATAGATTGTACTAAAATGAAAGAATCCTTAAAAGAATGTTATAAACAAGCTAGTAGAGAAATAATTCAAGAAAAGCTTTTAAAGGAGCTTTATGAATATGGAAAAAAGTATAATTTAAAATTAACACCAATGGAACAATTAAAATGGGATAAAAGCAGAGAATGGGGATCTATTGTTTTTTATGAAGAAATGAAATCACATGAAGAAAATAAAAACAAAGTTCCAGAAGACTTATGGGAAAACTTTACTAATTTTAATAGGAGATATTATCATTCAAAAGGCAAACAATTTTACGTAGATACTTCAAAATATTACCCTACATTAGAAACAATTACTAAGATAATTCATAATGCAGGAGGGTTAGCTTTTGTAGCACACATATATGAATATTCATGGATGGAAAATAAAATAGCTGAGTTGAAAAAAATGATTGAATTAGTAGACGGAATAGAATGTTATCATAGCATTTTTTCAGAGGAAAATATAGAAACATTAACAAACTTTTGTAAAAAACATAAAGTATTGATGAGTGGAGGGTCTGATTATCATGGCTCTCATAAACCAGATATAGAATTAGGTATTGGTAAAGGAAATTTACAAATACCAAATAGCATTTTAGATAATTGGAATAACTATATTAGTATTTGATAATCATTGATTTTAATGATAATATAGATAAAAAGTTTAAAGGAGGAATTTTTTTATGAGAAAAAATATAAAAACGACAGAGGCAATTTTCCCAATGCCAGTATTAATGGTTGCTACTTATAATAAAAATGGAACTGTAGATGTAATGAATGCAGCATGGGGAACTATGCTATCAAGAAATCAAGTTATATTAAATTTAACTGAAACACATAAAACAGTTGAAAATATTAAAGAAAGAAAAGCATTTACAGTTAGTATTGCAGATAGTAAGCATGTTATAGAAGCAGATTATTTTGGATTAGTGTCAGGTAATGATACACCAAATAAATTTGAAAATACTGGACTATCAGTAACAAAATCAGAAAATGTAGATGCTCCAATTATAAATGAATTTCCAATTTGTTTTGAATGTGAATTTATAGAATATCAAAACGACGAATACGGAGCAGGAGTTATTGGAAAGGTAGTCAATGTAACTGCTGATGAGAGTGTGATGAATGGAGACAAAATAGATATTTCAAAGATAAATGCAATAGCATTTGATCCATATACACATGGATATTATAAAGTTACTGAAAGAGTTGGAGAAGCTTTTAAAGATGGATTACAATTAAAAAAATAAATTTAAACAAAAAAGCCGACAAAAAAGGCTTTTTTTGTTTAAAATTATAAGGAAGAGTAGAATTTTAAAATATCATAGATTTATGATATAATTATAATATCAATAGTTAAAATTGGCTCTGGAGGTGTTTAATATGTATGTAAAAAAATATGAAGAAGAAATTTTAAATAATGAATTAAATACTGCAAAAAATAATAAAATTCTTACAACATATTCATACAAAAACGAAAATTTATATGAATTAACTAAGGAAAATGTAATAAATGTTGAAACTATGATTTTATATAATACAAGGTATTCAAATTTTAATGATAAAGATATTAGTATAGAAAACTTTAAAAATAATCCAGAAGAGTTTTTAGATAAAGAATCATCAACAGCTATTATTAAATTGATAAAGAATGATTTAAGAAACGAAGAAATATTTGAAACCAATTATAAAGCAATAAGCTTAAAAAATGTAAAAGGTAATCTTATATTTCATATTTTAAAAAAAATAAATAAAGAAAACAGTACAAGAGTTTCCATAAATAACATCAAAAACATGACTAAAATAATTAATGAAAAATGCAACAAAAGTATTGAAAAATTATTTGCTATTTTAGAAAATATAAATGATGGATATAAGTTAATTGGAAAGCTTACAGTAATAAAGGGAAATAATGAAAACTTTTCATTGGCTACAAAATTTTGCCATTATATGTGTATTAACTATTTTGATGATAGTGAAAGGAGAGATAATTATTCTATATATGATAATGTTGTATCAGAAAATTTGCCCAAATATTACGAGTTTTTCAAGAAAGAACTTATAAAAAAAGATATTAAATATAATGAATTGCCAAATACAAAAAAAGATAAATTAAAAGCAAGAATAAAAAAAGTTACTAGTCATGAAGAAAGAGAAAATAAATATATTGAATTCTATAAAGAATATCAAAAATTAATTGATGATATTAGAGAAGTAGCGGCAAAAAAATATAATAAACAGAAGATTAGTAGAAATGGGTTTGACCACATATTATGGTATACAAATAAGTAAATTTTGTAATAAGAAAAGACGAACAACAATAGAACAAGAGGAGTTGAAAAATAATAAGATGTTAGGAAAGCTTTTTGAATGTGAAGCAGATAAAAATAAAAAATATTACAGAGTAATACAAACAAAAAAAGAATATAAAGACGGAAAGAAAACCATGGTAAAAACACATTAGAAATGAAAAATGTAAAGATTTTATATGATAAATTAAAAGAATTTAAACAAAATATATCAGTATAAGATTGTAAAGAAATAATCTACTGTATTAGTCTTAGGAAGGAATGTAATAAAAATGGAAGAAAAGTTTGATGTTTTAAATGAATTAGGGGAATTTACAGGTAAAATTGCGACAAGGAAAGAATGCCATACAAAAGGATTATGGCATAGAGCTGTATATGCTTTTGTTATAAATAAAAAAGGGGATGTGTTGCTGCAGAAAAGAAGTAGTAATAAAAAATTATGGCCTAATATGTGGGACATAACAGCTGGTGGACATGTTAGTGCAGGAGAATTCGGAAGACAAGCACTAGTAAGAGAAGTTAACGAAGAACTAGGTATTAAAATTAACGATAATGATATTAAATATTTAGTTGGTTCGACATCAGTAGATAAAATTAAAAATGTTATAAACAAACATTATAATGAATGTTATATAATAACAAAAAATATTGATATTTCAGATATAAAAGTACAAAAAGAAGAAGTATCAGAAATAAAATATTTTCAAAAAGAAGAAATTTTAAGAAGAATTGCAAATAATTATGAAGGATTAACTAATAAAACAGGACCATGGAATTTTTTAAAAAGGATATTAGAAAACCAATAATAAAATAAATGGAGGCAAAAGCCGAAGAAGAAGCAAAAAATCTTTTAAGTAAGCGAAAATGCAAATTAAAAAGAAGGCTACCAATTACAAAGCCTAGAGTGTTTATACCTATATTTCCAGGAACAAATTGCGAGTATGATTTAACAAAGGCATTTGAGGATGCAGGTGGAATTGTAAGCACAAAAGTCTTTAAAAATCTTAGACCAGAAAATATATCAGAATCAATCGAGTTATTTGCAAAAGAAATAGAATTGGCACAAATAATAATGCTACCAGGAGGTTTTAGTAGTGGCGATGAGCCAGACGATTCAGGCAAATTTATAGCATCAGTATTTAGAAACAAGAAATTAAGTGAATTAATAGAAAAACATTTACTTGAAAAAGATGATTTGATTCTTGGAATATCTAATGGATTTCAAGCTCTTGTAAAATTGGGTCTATTACCTTATGGAAAAATAATGGAAATGAATGAAAATATGCCTACTTT
>CANQGV010000039.1 GCA_947623475.1 uncultured Clostridia bacterium
TACAATTTTTATGTATTGTACTTCTTTTGAATCTTCAATTTCAAAAGTTTTTATATTATTTTTACCAAATTCATAACTATTTACATCGCCTTCATATGTGAAGCCTTTTTCCTCAGATAATTTTTCCCAATTTTCTCCGTCCATACTTCCATAAATTGTACCATCAACTATTTTACCGTTTCCTCCTCCTGCTGGAACAAATTCAACTGCTGATAAATAAATTGGTCTATCTACTTTTATAATCATATATCTTTCTGTATCGTTACCACTCCAATTTGAATGGTATCTTGTATTATAGTTTCCATCTATTGCATTTGAAGCAGCTCCATTATGTCCTGGCTCTTCTGTAGATACTTTTTCGATTGATAAGTGTGATACTGGTACATACTTTCTTTTATCTGATTGTTTATCATCTGTAAATGTGTATGTTACAGGATCACTTGCAAGTTTTGATCCTGATGATGGTTGTCTTATTTGTACACTTTTATCTCCTACTAAATCTGGAGAGGCTTCTATATATGGTGTCCACTTATCTTCGTCTGTATAACGCCATTGTGTTTCTTCTTCAACTCCTACTATACGATTTTCTAAATCATTAGCATAGAACTCTGGTTTTTCTCTTTTTGTTATATCTATTTTGTAAATATTTTCATCGCTATAATCTGTTCCTACTATATGAACATAAATATCGTTTTCTTCTGTTATTGTTTTTATTTGGTCTTCTGTTAAAGCTAATTTATGTTCTTGATCTGCAGAAAAGTTAACCTCTGTCCAATCTTTTTGATTTGTTGATTTTCCTGTCAAGATATACTCCCAACGAATTCCTGAATTATCAAAACGATCTGATAAAACTATTTTTCCTGCATCTTCTCCATCAAATGAGAACTTCGCAAGTTCTGTATCCATTTGTCCAAGTAAGTAAGATGCTACTGTTCTTGTTATTGCTGGTTGATATACTGTTGTATTATCTTCCCATTTGCTTCCCTCAGTTAAAAGTCTTGTTTGTAATATTGTAAATTTAAATGTATTTTCTGTTTTTGTTATATTCTTTTTTATTTCATTTGTTAGATTATACATTGGTAATGGGAAACATTTTAAATTTTCTCCAACTTCTTCTGCTAATTTATAGTAATCTTCTTCTGTTTTATTTTTATCTTCTTGATATAAACTTATTATTCCATACCATGCATCAATATTTATTGGTTGTATTTCTAATGCTTTTCTATATAATTTTTCTTTTTCTGTTGGATCTGTATATGAATTTGCCAACATTATATTTTTCTCAGCTTCTTCATATTTGTCATAATGATTTAAAGCTTCTTGTGCTAAAACTATATATGATGCTGGATAACCTTCTACATAACTACCGTCACCCCATCCTAGAGGCATTCTTACACTTAATTTTTCTGTTTTTCCTGATTGTGCCCAACCACTTACGTCATTATCAATTGTCCAATATCCGTTATTATCTTTATCTTTTCTATAGTAAATAATAGCTGCATGTCCTGGTTGACTAATTACAGATGATGGTGTTCCATGAACTCCACGTATATTTGATCCTATTTTAGAGATTCCTCCACAAACAGCTCCACCTTCAATGTTCATCCATAATTTATTTACACCCGGTCTGAATGTTATTCCATAATCTCTAAATGGATATTTATATTTTGCATCCCATTCATCCTTTTTTGATAAATCATGAAATTCTGCTCTTCCATAATCTGGTGTTACATATTTCATATATGGATGTGGTTGTAAATATTGTTCTTCTTTTCCAGGGTTTTTATCTATGTATTCTTGAGTATACTCATTTAACCATAAAATTTCTTCATCATCTATTATATTGTTCATAACATAACGCATTTCTTCTACTTTTAGGCTTTCAAACCATGGTGTTTGATCTTGATTTTCAGAAACAACAAATTTTCCTTTTTCGTGTAAATCTTTATAAATTTCATAACGTGTTACTGCATCTGATTGGTTTTCTGGACTAGTTGTATCCATCCATAAAGCCACTTGTGCAGAATGTGTTAATGATATTGTAATCATCATTTTTCTATATAGTTCACCTTTTACTGTACCATATGCAGTAGTCTCTTTAATATCTAAATCATCTTTATGCTTTTGATATAATCTTGTTAAAGCTTGTAAAGAAGATATGTAGTTCCCGTCTGGCTCTCCTCCTAATACATAAAGGCGCATATTATTTAAATCTGACATTAACCATTTTAATGTTTCTTCATATTCATCACTATATCTTGCAAATGCTTGTAAAATATCATAACCTGCACTTCTTACTAGTTCTCTTTGTAATAAAACTAACTCATAGTCACCTTCTATTTTTTCTCCAGAATGTTTTCTTATAATTTCATCATATTCATCTAAAGTTTTAACAAAATCAACTGTGCTATTGTCATCTTCCTCTTCATTGTAAGATTCTTTTATCAACTTAGCATCTGCAAAGATTGCTTCATCATACCATTCTGCCCACCAACTTGAACTATTTTTGTCAGCAACTAATTTTATGTATTTAGCATCTTTAATATCTATTTTTACTGATTCAGCATTACTCCATCCATACATAGTACCTGTTTCAAATTTCTTATCCCAGTTTGTATTATCTTTAGATGTATAAATAAGGAATTTTACTCCTGTATTGTAATATGTACTTTGTTCACTTATATCTACTCCTACATAAGAAGTAAAGTAGTCATAATCATAGTTACTTATATCATATACAATTTCAGATGATGCCCATGCTGATATTCCTTTTAAAAATACCTTTTCTTCATCTTTCACTTTAAGTGTTATCATTTTGTCACTATCATTTTTATCTAATTTTATAAGGTGTCCACTTGCTGCAGATGATTTATCTTCTACATATTGTATATCAGATAAATAACATTTTTCTTTATTTTTATCTTGTGTTTTATCAGCTGCCATAACTGAAAAAGTAGATTCTTGTTTTAATGTTAATAAAAACATTGCAATAAAAATAAAAACAAAACAAAAAGCCATCTTAAATAACAAATTGGTTTTAGTTTTGTTTTTTATAATATTTTTTATCATTCTACATCCTCCATCCTTTATTATTTATAATAAAGTTGTATTTTTTTATACATTAATATTTTACTATATTTATGTAATTATGTCAACATTTTCCGTAAAAGTAATTTCTTTCAAAACATAATAAAATCAACCATTTTTTAAATGGTTGATTATGTTATTAATTCTATATCTCTTTCTTCTATCTTTTTTATCATATTTTTAGGAGATAATATTTTCCTTTTTTCCTTGCTTATGCATGTTTCTCTGCATATTTTAACAAATTCATCGTATGTTATATTGGGAGAAATTTGCTTTGCTAATGCAAAATATCCTGCCACTTGAGGTATTGTATAACTCGCACTACATGTTCCCCAATATTTATCTTCTCCATCACTTGTTGAAAATGTCCTTCCTCCACATGGAATTTCTATACTTTGATTTTTTTTACGTATATTTTTTTCTTTTTCTCTATATAGCTTTTTATCCCAGTACATTCTTCCTTCTTTTCCATATAGATTCGGGGTATCTAATATTATGCCTATTCTCCCTATTTCTTCTGCATTCTTTCTGTCCCCACTTTCTCTTAATGCATTTGCACAATCAATATAATTGTTTACATTAAATTTATTTAAAAGTTTTTCATATATCATTTTACCGTTCATCATATTTTTCTTGTGTTATTGGATAAAAAGATTTTTCTGCTTCACAAAAGGCTTCTTCATAATTTTCTATCCCGTGTTCCTTCATCTATATTTCTAAAACAATATGTAAAATCTCTATAAAATGTCTCTGAATCAATTAATGTTATTCCTTCTTTTTTGCATAATTCATTAATTTCTTTATCTTTTTGAATATTTGTTGATATAGAAATTATTTTTATTCCTCTTTGTATAATATCTTTAACTATTTCTTTGATTTCTTGCTGCTTTTTTTCACTTTCTTTATTATATGGGTAATAAAATATTTTAGATTCTGGAACAATTTTTCTTAAAGAATCAAGTACAGTAATTCCATGCTCTTCTTCTGGAATTTCTTTATGAAATTCATCTATAATTTCAATATCTTTCAATATTTCTAAATTTCTATTAATATTAGTATCTATTACTGCAATTTCTATTCCTTTTCCTGTTATACCTTTTTGATGTAATTCTTCTGTTTCTTTTCCAACTGATTTAGCTTTTTCTAAAATATCATATGGTTTAAACTTTTTTTCTTGTTCATCAGAAAATTGAGTTTTACTACTAAAACTCAATTTTTTAAAATATTGAATTGATAATTTTGATAAATCCCATTTGCTTATATCTTTACCACATAATTTTCCTCTTAAAATACCATTATCTGCTATTCCGTCTATCATATCTTTTATATCTTGATCAGTTATTATATTTTCTGTTTTTTCCATCTAACTTTTCCTTTCCAATATAAAAGTTTTTCTAATTTTATACACGCCTCCTTGTGTTATACAATGTTTATTGCATTTTTAAATAAACTATTTAATATTAGCCTATATTATTTCCATATAGTTACGCAACTTTTAAACCTGTATTTTTAATCTCATCTACAAAAGGATTTCCTTCTTCAAAATCATTCGTTTTTATTGGATGTGGTTCTATTCTTAAATCGATGTTTTCTGTTAACATCATTAACTCGACCATTAAATCTATAGTATCACTATTACTATCTAATATCACAGCAATATCTATATCACTATCCTCATGTTCTGTTCCTTTTGCATAAGATCCAAAAAGATATACAGCATTTATGTTGAATTTCTTTGATATCTTTTCAACATATTTATTTACAATTTTTAAAATATCTGAATTAACTGTTTCATTAGACATTACTTATTTCTCTCCTTTTTCATTTTTCTTATCTTCTAAAATTTGTTTAAAATATTTTCTCATAGTTTCGATATTTCTTATTTGTTCTAAAGTATATTCCTGTGTACATTTGTTGTAAAAATCATTTTTATAATCTTCATATCTAGCATTAATATTAAATGAATTGCATGTAAATAATATCTTTGTTTGCTTTTTATCTAATTCTATTCCACACTTGCTAGCTAAGTTATTTAAATTATGAATTTTAGGTGGATAAGGATTGTCCTTATTTATTTTTGCATAAATTCCTTTAAGTAATTTTTCCAACACTAAATGTCCAATGAACAATGCCCATGTATATTGCTTTGTTTCATAATTTTTTCTCATTGATTCATAATCTCTGTCAGAACTTTCAACCCAAAAATTCATTAAATCGATATTGTTCATATATTACTTTTCCCTTCTTTCAATGTATATCTATTATATCACCTTTATTGGAATTTTACTACATATTTTTTATAATCCATTTATAAATTATTTTTCAGTTGAAGTGAAAGATTTACAAAAATATTGCAAATCTTTCACTCCTTCAAATATATACACCTCTAAATTTTAATATTTTATAAAAATTTTATTTCCTTTGTTTATCTTAATTCCTGCAGCTGGGGTTTGTTCTTTAACTACTGTATTTTCTTTATCTAATGTTTCTTCATTTTCTTCTGTAATTCCTTCAATGCTTAACTCTAACTCTATTTCTTTTATGATTTTTTCTGCTTCTTTTATTGATAATCCAACTATATTAGGTACACTTACTTCTTCTGCAATCTCTACTTCATCTTGATTACCTTGACTTACTTCTAAATAAGGAAGTATCTCACTAAATATCTGTCCACCTACTGGTGCTGCAACACCACCTCCTTGGTGTCCTCCTTCTCCTGTAGGATTGTATAAAGTTACTAATACCACTACTTGAGGGCTTTCAATTGGTGCTATTCCTAAAAAAGATGTTACATATTTATTTGTATTTACTCCATCTTCTGATGTTCCCGTTTTTCCTCCTATTCTATATCCTGCAACTTTTGCATTTTTCCCTGTTCCGTTCAGCAACAACAGATTCCATCATACTTAATACCTTTTTAGAAGTTTCTTCTGATATTACTCTTTCTCCTGTTTTTATTGGTACATCTTCTAATTCTCCACTTTCTTGATTTAGTATCTGCTTTACTACTCTTGGTGTTATTTTTGTTCCTCCATTTGCAATACTAGAAACAGCTGTTACTAATTCTATAGGAGTTATTTCAAACCTTTGACCAAAACTAATTGTTGCAAGTTCAACAGGCCCTGCTTTATTTTCTGCTAGAAATATACTTTTTGCCTCTCCTGATAAATCTATTCCTGTCTTCTCTAATAATCCAAACTTTCTTAAATAACTATAATATGTTGGAACTCCTAATTTTTGTCCTAGACCTATAAAAACTGGATTACATGAGTTCATCAGTGCATCTCTTAAACTTTCTGAGCCATGAGGTCTATAATATCTCCAACATTTAATTCTAACCCCTGCAACTTCAATTCCCCCTGTACATGAAAATTCACCAGCATTATCTGTATCTGTAATTTTTTCTTCTAAAGCTGCTGATGAAGTTATTAATTTAAATACTGAACCCGGCTCATATGTATCGGCTATGGCTTTATTTCTCCATACAGCTTGTAATTCTTTTGTCTTTTCTGATTGTTCCATGTTTTCCCAATTTTCTTTAAGTTCTTCTGTATATGCACTATATGGATCATTTAAATTATATGATGGATATGTTGCCATAGCTAAAATATCTCCATTATTCGGATTCATTACTACTACATTTCCACCATCTGTGCATTCATTATCTATACATGCTTCTTCTAAATATTTTTCTACAATTGATTGCACACTTAAATCAATTGTTGTAATTAAATCATTTCCATTTGTTGCTGCTACATAATTTTCTCCTTCTTTTCCAATTTCTCCTCCTTTTGCATCTGTATGTCTTTGAATTGCTCCTTTTTTCCCTTTTAACTGTTCTTCATATTTTGCTTCAATTCCATCTAACCCTTGGTTGTCACTTCCACAAAACCCTATTACTTGTGATGCTAAATTATTGTATGGATAATATCTTTTAGTATCTTCATCAATGTTTATACCTGTTGAAATATTATTATTTTCCATCCAAATTCTTAGTTTATCAGCTTTTTCTTTTTCAACCTTTCTTGCTATAGTTTCTATTGAACTTCTTTTATTCACTTTCTTTAAAATAGAATCATAATCTTCTTCAAAAATATCACTTAATGCTTTTGAAACTTTTTCTTTATCTTGTTTTTGAATATTTACTGGATTTATTGTTATTGTATTTACCGTACTACTTTGTGCTAATATTTTTTTACCTGATGAATCATAAATTTTTCCTCTTTTGGGATTTATTATTCTATCTAGTGTTTGTTGTTGATAAGCTAACTCTGAAAGTTCTTTACCTTGTACAAATTGAATAACTCCTATTCTACATAGTAAGGCAAAAAATATAAAAAAACCTATAAACAGAAGAGTTCTCATTCTTTTTCTAATAGATAGTTTTGTTTTGACCATAAAAAAACACCTCTATTAATATTTATATTAAAGGTGTTTTTTTTATTCATTATTGATTATATTCTTGATACCATTCCAAATTTTTTCATACCATGTTTCTTTATTTTTTTCTACTTTTTCAGATGCTGCTTCTGTGTAGTCTTTTTTAGGTAAATTTATATATACAGTTTCTTTATTTGTAAGCCTTTGCATCCCAAGTTTTTCTTTTGCCATTTGTTCTATATAATTTAAATTCAAACTATTTTCTATACTTACTTTTAATTGTTCATTTTCTTTTTCTAAAGAAGACAGTTCCTTTTTCAAACTTTGTACTTCTGAAAAGCTTTCATTTATTTGAGAGTTTCTGTAACTTACAGTTAATAAAACAGCAAAAACAATAACTATTAATATAGTTATTTTAACTTGTTGTTTTTTCTGTTCTTTTGATACTTTAATTTCTTGTCGTTTTACATCTTTTACTACTTTTAAATTACTCTTCTTTTTTCTTTGTGTATTATAATCTGGCTCTAATTTTCTAGGAGTAGTTGTATATTGATACCTGTTACCCATAAGTTACTTTCCCTCCTTTCCTATGCTTTTTCAAAAATTCTTAATTTAGCACTTTTTGCTCTAGAATTTTCCTCCTTTTCTTTTTCTGAAGGTACTATTGGTTTTTTTGTTATTATTTTTCCTTCTGATTTAAATCCACATACACAATATGGTAAATCAGGAGGACATGTACATTTTCCCTTTGCATCTATATATGCATTTTTTACTGCTCTATCTTCTAATGAATGAAATGTTATAATACATAATCTTCCTTTACTATTAAGACATTCTATGCATTTTCTAACAGTTTCATATAATGGTTTAATTTCATTATTAACTTCTATTCTAATAGCTTGAAATGTCCTTTTTGCTGGGTGTCCTTCTTTATTGTTTTTTGGAACAGAATTCTCTATAATTTTAACTAATTGTTTTGTTGTTTCTATCTTTTCCTTTTTTCTAAATTCACAAATGTTTTTTGCTATTCTTTTAGAAAATCTTTCTTCTCCATATTCAAAAATTATATCTGCTAATTCTTGTTCTGAATAATTATTAACAACCTTTTTTGCTGTCAAACTTTGGGTTTGATCCATTCTCATGTCTAACTCATTTTCTCCTAAATAACTAAACCCTCTGTTTCTTTCATCTAATTGATATGATGAAACGCCCAAGTCTAAAAGAATACCATCTACTTTTTGCCCTTCTAAAATTTCTTGAATATCATCATGATTTCCATATACATATTTTACGTTTTTATATTCTTTTAAATTTTCTTTTGCTGCTTTTAGAGCTTCCTCATCTCTATCAATACCTATTAACAATCCTTTTTTCGAAAGGTTTTCTAGTATTTTTTTGCTATGTCCTGCTCCTCCAAGTGTTCCGTCTACATATATTCCATCTTTTTTTATCTGCAATCCTTGTATACATTCTTGAAGCATAACTGGTTTGTGTGAAAATTCCATTTTTTACCTCCGGCTCCAAAAATCACACTTTTATGATAAAATACAGCTGGTAATTTTAATGAACTACCAGCTGTTTTACTTCTTTTGTTTCTATGTATAATTATTTTCTTAAGTATTATAATCTTTTGTACTTGTTTTTCTAGCTTTTGTTTATTAAAATCTTTTGTTCTTTTATTGTGCTTTTGTTTATTAATATATCTTTAGTTTTTTTATCTTTTGTGTTTCTTTTAATTTCTTTTGTTCATTTTTCTTAAGTATCTTAAAATTTTATCTTTTGTACTTTTTTAATTTTTTCTTTAGTATTTTTTTCTTTAGTTTTTTATATAAACTTTTTCAAGTATTATATACCAAGCATTGTCATATTTGCTGCTATCTCATCTGCTGATATATTTTCATCACATTTTTCCCAAATTTCTTTATTCCATATTTCAAGTCTTGTTCCTACTCCAATTATTAT
>CANQGV010000040.1 GCA_947623475.1 uncultured Clostridia bacterium
AGTTAGAAAAAAAAGAAAATTCAAAATTAAAAGATTTGATAAAAGAAAAGTTTTTAAATAGAATAGAAATTTAACTTGACTTTTTTGGACAAACAAAGTAAGATATAAACTAGTAAAGGATGTTGAGTAATATGGCGGGAAATGTACTAAAAATAATAGGCTTAATATTAGTGGCTATAGGAGTTGTATTAATTTATGATGCTAGAAGTATAACTAAAAAATATTTTGGTTTTGGTGATCAAAATGATGCGAGTTTAGGTCTTAAATTGATGGGATTTCTAATAGCAATATTAGGAGGCCTAATTGTATATTTTAATTAGAATAAAAAAGAAAGAGGAGGATATTTAAAATGGATTTAAAAGGAACAAAAACAGAGAAAAATTTAATGGAGGCTTTTGCTGGTGAATCACAAGCAAGAAATAAATACACATATTTTGCTAGTAAAGCAAAGAAAGAAGGATATGAGCAAATAGCTGCAATATTCCAAGAAACAGCTGACAATGAAAAAGAACATGCAAAAATATGGTTTAAATTATTACAAGGTGGAGATATCCAACCAACAACAGAAAACCTAAAAGCAGCAGCTGAAGGTGAAAATTATGAATGGACAGATATGTATGACAGAATGGCAAAAGAAGCTAAAGAAGAAGGATTTGATAAAATAGCATATCTATTTGAAGAAGTAGGAAAAATAGAAAAAGAGCATGAAGAAAGATATAAAAAACTATTAGAAAATGTTGAAGAAGGAATAGTATTCAGCAGAGATGGAGATAGAATTTGGAAATGTAGAAATTGTGGACATATAGTTATAGGAAAATCAGCTCCAGATGTTTGTCCAGTATGCAACCATCCAAAAGCTTATTTTGAAATTAAAGCAGAAAATTATTAAAATAAAAATTTAATTAGTAAAATGAAAATATAAAAGTTGTATAAAAGTTAATTTATACAACTTTTTGCTATTTTTAATAAGTTTGAATTTAGTTATTGAAAAGTTTTAGAAAACAGTAGAAAAGACTTAAAAAATATGATATACTAAGTTTATATTATTAAAAGGGAGAAAAAATAATGAGTAAGTCTTCAAAAAAAGAAAAGAAATTACCAAAAGAAATATCACAAGAAATAATAAAATTAGTATTTACAAACTTAATAATAGCAATGTTAATTATGCTATATTTTATAGTTCTAAATTTGGCATTTTCAAAAATGAAAGAAGCAAGATTGCTAGGAGACATAAAAGTTTTTTCAGGAACATTTTTAGTACTAGGAATTGTAATGCTAGAACAAGCATATAAAAGAAAAGATGCATATCATGCTATATATGGACTTGAATTATTTACATTAGCAGCACATACTTTATCAATAATGCATGTCATAAATGTTTTTAAATTTGATTTTCAATTATATATATTAACATCTGAATATATATTTGCTTTATATTATGTATTTAAATCAACAATACTATATACAGTTGGCAAAAAAGAATATTTAGATCAATTTAGTGATATATCAGAAATAATAAAAGATGAGCCACAAAAAAAGGAAGCTAAAAAGAGAAAACAACCAGAAGTAGAAGATGTTAAACCAAAAAGAACAACAACAAGAAGAACATCAAGCACAAAAACAGAAGCAACAAGAAAGAAAGCATCAACTACAAAGACAGGAACAACAAGAAAGAAAACAACAACTGCAAAAGCAGGAACAACAAGAAAGAAAACAACAACTACAAAGACAGGAACAACAAGAAAGAAAGCATCAACTACAAAGACAGGAACAACAAGAAAGAAAACATCAACTACAAAGACAGGGACAACAAGAAAGAAAACTACAACTGCGAAAGCAGGAACAACAAGAAAGAAAACAGCAACTACAAAAGCAGGAACAACGAGAAAAAAAGCAACAACAGCAAAAATAAAAAAAGAAGAAGAGGTATAGTAAAGTGATAAAAAGTATGACAGGTTACGGTAAAGGTAATTTAGAGTTAGAAGAAAGAGAATATCAAGTAGAAATAAAAAGTGTTAATCATAGATATTTAGATGTTAACATAAGAATACCAAGAAGTATAAGTTATTTAGAAGAAGATGTAAGAAAATTAGTTTCATCAAAAATTAAAAGAGGAAAAATAGATATATTTATTACATTTAATAACAATAGTACAGAAGGAAAAGAAATAAAAATAAATAAAGAATTAGCCAAAGTATATATAGATCAATTAAAAGAATTAGCATGGGATGAACAAATAGCATCAAGAATAGAAGCAGTAGAAATATCAAGATTTCCAGATGTATTGCAAATTCAAAATAAACAAGATGATGAAACTATAAAAGATGAATTAACCCAAGCAGTAAATATTGCAGTTAATAATTTAGTAGAAATGAGAACTATTGAAGGTGAAAAAATGGCAACTGATATACAAGAAAGGCTAGATAAAATAGATGAAGAGATTCAAAAAATATCTAAGCTATCTACTGGACTTATCGAAGAATATGTAGTAAAATTAGAAGATAGAATAAAAGAATTATTAAAAACAGAAGATATAGATAAATCAAGATTAGCACAAGAAGTTGTTATTTATGCAGATAAATGTTCAATAGAAGAAGAAATAACAAGATTAAATAGTCATATATCACAATTAAAAGATTTACTAAATGAAGAAAAAGCTGTAGGAAAACAAATAGACTTTTTAATTCAAGAAATGAATAGAGAAACAAATACAATCGGATCAAAATCAAATAATCTAGAAATTACTAATAGTGTAATAACAATAAAAACACGGAATAGAAGATATAAGAGAACAAGTTCAAAATATAGAATAGAAAGGGCTGATAATATGCAACTAGTAAACATAGGATTTGGAAACATAGTGTCTGCAGATAGAATTGTTGCTATAATAAGTCCAGAATCAGCACCAGTAAAAAGGTTAATACAAGAAGCAAAAGATAGTAAAACAGCAGTAGATGCTACATATGGAAGAAGAACAAGAGCTGTTTTAATTATGGATTCAGGACATGTTATATTATCTGCTGTACAACCAGAAACAGTAGCAGGAAGAGTAGACAGAGATATTACACAAGAAGAAAAAGAAATTAATTCAACTAAAGAATAGTATAAAAAATTATTGAAATTGATGAATTCAAAGAAAGGAGAATAAAATGATTGAAAAACCAACAGTTACAGAGTTACTTGAAAAAGCTGACAATAGATATGAATTAGTCATAATGACATCAAAAAGAGCAAGACAATTAGCAAAGGGAGCTGAACAATTAACAGACGTAAAAGAAGAAAGCAAAGTAACAGTAGCAGCTAATGAAATAGCAGAAGGAAAAGTAAGAATCGACAATGGAGAAGATAATGATCCAAAGCAAGTAGAAGAAAATAAAGAGGGAGAATAATATGGTAAAGAAACATATAATATCGCTAGGTGGAGAATTAGCTAGTGGAAAAGGAACTGTTTCTGAAATATTAGCAAAAAAATTAAAATTTTCAATTTATAAAAACGGGGAATATTTTAGAAAATTAGCAAAAGAAGCTGGTATGGATGTTACTACTTTTAACAAATATGTAGAAAAGCACCCAGAAATAGATAGACAAATTGAAAACAGTGCATCTGAATATGCAAAGACTAACGACAATTTTGTAATAGATGCAAGGCTTGGATGGTATGCAGTACCACAGTCATTCAAAGTATATCTAAAAGTTGATATAAATGTAGCAGCTCAAAGAGCATTTAATGATGCAAAAAGAAAGAGTACAGAAAAATTCAAGTCAGTTGAAGAGCAAAAACAAGATATGCAAAAAAGATACGAACTTGAAAATGAAAGATATTGGAACTTATATCAAGTTCATAAAGAAGATGAATCTAATTATGATTATGTACTTGACACAACAAATTTAACACCTGAAGAAGTAGCAGAAAAAGTAATGTCTGAGTATAAAAAATGGTTACAAAACTAGAAATAATTAATATTAGAATATATGCTAATATGTACCTTATATACTTAATATTCAAGGTATTACAACTCATATTTATATTGTTATGTTTGATACTTAGCACATGTTTTAATATTGATTATTTTTTTATTACATAATTTAGTAAAAATAAGAAGAGGAGAAAAAATGATAGCAGAGGTAATTATAAATTCAACGGCAAAAAAACTAAATAAAACATTTGATTATCATATACCAAAAGAACTAGAAGATTATATTGTCATAGGTAGTAAAGTTTTAGTACCTTTTGCTAATTTTAAAGCTCCTGAAGAAGCATATGTTGTAAGAATAAAAGAAAAATCAGATTTTAAGGTAAAAGATATAATAAAAATAGAAGACAACTTAACAGATAAACAAATTGAATTAGCAGAATGGATGGCAAAAAAATATTTTTGTAATGTTTCTGATTGTATAAAATTAATGTTAGCACCTGGAACAAAAAATAAAAAAAGAGAAAATAGAATATCATATAAAAAAATAAATGCAATATATCCAAAAAAAGGAATAGAAGAGATTGAAATAGATATAGAAACAGGAAATATAAAAACAGATAAACAAAAAAAGGTATTAAGATTTGTAATAAATAATCCAGGTTGTATGGTATCAGAAATAGAAATGTTTACAGACTGTACAAGAGGCGTAGTAAATACATTAATAAAAAAAGGTTATTTAGAAATAATAGAAAAGAAAATAGAAAGAAATCCTCTTATAGGTAAAAATATTGAGAAAAGTAAAAAATTAAAGCTAACAGATGAGCAGCAAATAGCATATAACAAAATAGAAAAAGCAATTGATACATATAAACAATTTTTATTATTTGGTGTAACAGGCTCAGGAAAAACAGAAATATATCTGCAACTAATTGAAAAAGTCTTAAAAAATAAAAAAAGTGCAATAATGTTAGTACCAGAAATATCATTAACGCCTCAAATTATAAATAGATTTATAGCCAGATTTGGAAAAGAAGAAATAGCAGTATTACATAGTAAATTAAGTATTGGTGAAAGATATGATGAATGGAATAGAATAAAAGAAGGAAAAGCAAAAATAGTAATAGGAGCGAGATCTGCAATATTTGCACCAGTTCAAAATTTAGGGATAATAATAATAGACGAGGAACATGACAGTTCATATAAATCAGAAATGTTACCCAAATATCAAGCAAAAGAAATAGCTAAAAAAATAGCACAAAACGAAAATTGTCCATTAGTATTAGGAAGTGCAACTCCTGAAATTACAACTTATTATAAGTCAGAAATAGGTGAAATAGAAAGATTAGAATTAACCAAAAGAGCCAATAAATCAGAGTTACCCAAAGTAGAAATAATAGATTTAAAACAAGAATTAGCAAATGGAAATCATTCAATGTTAAGCAGAGAATTATATAATTCTATAGAAGAGAATATAAAGAAAAAGGAACAAACAATACTATTTTTAAATAGAAGAGGTTTCTCAACATTTATAATGTGTAGAGAATGTGGTTATACAGTAAAATGTAAAAATTGTAATATTAGTTTGACATATCATAAATATGAAAATAAATTGAAATGCCATTATTGTGGTTATGAAGAATCTATAGCTAAAACATGTCCAGAATGTGGAAGTAACAAAATTAGATATTTTGGAACAGGAACACAAAAATTGGAACAAGAGATTCAAAAACAATTTAAAGGAATAAAAACTATTAGAATGGATATAGATACTGTAAGCAAAAAAAATTCACATGAAAAGATTTTAGAAACATTTAAAGAAGAAAATATAGATATTTTAATAGGAACTCAAATGGTAGTAAAAGGACATCATTTTCCAAATGTAACACTAGTAGGAGCAATTGCAGCAGATAGCTCTTTAAATATTGATGATTATAGGGCAAATGAAAGAACATTTCAAACATTAACACAAGTCGCAGGTAGAGCAGGAAGAGGAGAAAAAGCAGGAAAAGTAATAATACAGACATATAATCCAGACAATTTTAGTATTCAATGTTCACAAAAACAAGACTATAATGAATTTTATAAAACAGAAAAAGCATTACGTGAACAATTGAAATATCCACCATTTTGCGATATAATAGTTATGAATTTTAATGGTACAAGTCAAGATAAAATAACCAAATTAGCTAATAGAGTATATAAATATTTAAATGAAAGAAAAGAGCTAGAAGAGTTTAAAATATTAAGACCAATGCCATCACCAATAGACAAAATTCAAAATAAATATAGATGGAGAATAATTATAAAAGGAAATATAAACGAAGAGGCAAATGAAACTTTAAATATATGTTTGAAAAAAATATATAAAATGAATCAAAAAGATATAAGAGTTTCAATAGATATAAATCCTAATAATATGATTTAAATCATAAAAATAATATAAATTTAAAAGGAGGAAAAAAGTGGCAATAAGAAACCTAAGATTAGAAGGAGATGCAATATTAAAAAAGAAATCAAGAGAAGTAGAAGTTATTGATGAAAAAATTCAAATACTAATAGATGACATGATAGAAACAATGCATAAATATAATGGTGTTGGACTAGCAGCAGTACAGGTAGGAATTTTAAAAAGAATAATAGTAATAGATTTATATGATGGAAGTGGACCTATTGCAATGATAAATCCTGTAATATTAAAAACAAAAGGAGAAGTAGAAGTTGAAGAAGGATGCCTAAGTTTTCCAAACAAATTTGCAAAGGTTAAAAGACCTGAGCAAGTTACAGCAGATTTTCTTGACAGAGAAGGAAATACTATAAGAGTAAAAGCAAAAGATTTATTAGCACAAGCTATATGTCATGAAGTAGATCATTTAAATGGAGAAGTATTTGTAGAAAAAATGATACCAGGAACTTTAGAATATATAGAGCCTGAAGAACAACAAGAAGAAAATAAGTAAAGCAATTAATATAAACAGAAGAGAGGAGAACAAGCATAATGAGAGTAGTTTTTATGGGAACACCAGACTTTGCAAGAGAAAGTTTAGAAGCAATATATAATGCAGGGCATGAAATAGTAACTGTTATTACAAATCCAGATAGACCAAAAGGCAGAGGAATGAAAATGGTTTCAACACCAGTAAAAGAATATGCTCAAGAAAAGGGATTAAAGATCGAACAACCAGAAAAAATAAAAAACAATGAAGAGATAATAAATAAAATAAAAGAATTAAATCCAGAAGTAATATGTGTTGTAGCATATGGAAAAATATTACCAAAAGAAATATTAGAAATTCCAAAAAAAGGTTGTATAAATGTACATGGCTCATTATTACCAAAATATAGAGGAGCAGCACCAATACAATGGGCAGTATTAAATGGAGAAAAAACAACAGGAATTACAACAATGTATATGGATGTAGGAATGGACACAGGAGATATAATACTTAAAGAAGAAGTACAAATAGGTGAAGACGAAACAACAGGTGAACTATGGGAGAGACTTTCAAAAATAGGTGGAAATTTATTAGTAAAAACACTAAGCAAAATTGAAGAAGGAACAGCACCTAGAACAAAACAGGAAGAAAGTGAAGCAACTATAGCTCCAATGTTAAATAAAGAAATGGCAAAAATAGATTGGGAAAACAAAACAGCTCAAGAAATAAAAAATTTAGTTAGAGGGTTAAATCCTATAATGGGAGCATATACTTTTTTAAATGGAAAGAAAATAAAATTTTGGAAAGTAGATGTAGATTATACAATAAATGTAGAAAATTTAGATGAAGTAAAAAACGGAACAGTAGTTATATCAGACAATAAAAAAGGAATATATATAAAAACGAAAGAAGGGATTTTAAAGGTTATAGAAATACAAGGTGAAAATGCTAGAAGAATGAATATACAAGATTTCTTAAGGGGAAATAAAATAATGCAATTCGAAGTATTTGAATAAAAAACTTGACATTGTATATAAAAATATGCTATTATATACAATGTCAGTTAAATATTTTAAAGATTTCATAAAACCCAAAATCAACAAATAAAAATACGCGGATGTGGCGGAATTGGTAGACGCGCTGGTCTTAGGAACCAGTGCCAATGGCGTGGGGGTTCAAGTCCCTTCATCCGCACCATTAAAATGAATAAATCCTTTGGAAATGCTATTTTCCAGAGGATTTATTTGTCACTTAGGGTAATTTTAGGGTAATTTTTTAAATTTCATCTATTATATTGGCAACCGTTTCATCATGTTCTTTTAAATATTCTATATATACATCTTCAGTAACTTTAGTACTTGCATGACCTAGTCTTTCAGAAATATACTTAACAGGAATACCATTTTGTAATAATAATGTAGCATGAGTGTGCCTTAAATCGTGAGCAGTTATAATAGGTGATATATTGTTTTGAACTTGCCATCTTTTTAACCAATTCGTAAATGTGTTAAAATTGATTAGATTAAAAAATATATATTTTTCGTTAGGGTATTCTGCTCTTAAATTTTTTAAAAGATTATTAGTTTTTTGAGACAAAGTAATTACTCTTGTCCTTTTTGGCTCTTTTGGTTCTTTAGTAATCCAACCGATTTTGTTTATGTAGGTTTTTATGATTGAAATACTAAGAGTAGATTTTTTTTGATTCCAATCTCGTTCCCACTCAAGTCCTGCTAACTCAGATAAACATAAACCAGTTTTTAAAGCTATTTCTGTGCATATTTTATTTATTCTATAAGGATCTTTATAATTACTATTAGTATTATCTAAAAGATTAAGTACTTTTTTATAGGTTTTTTTATCAAATGCTTTTATTTTACTTGATGTATTATTTTCTCTTTTTTTTATTTCGCTAGGAAGCCTGTCTAATCTCAAGCTTTTTAAAGGTATTTTTCTACAAGGATTTACAACAATATATTCCCATTCAAAAGCTTTTTGAAGTGAGCATGAAATTATTTCATATATTTTTTTATATGTACCTTTTGATATATATGTGTTTTCTCTAGGTGGCTTATACATAGTTTTCCAAGTTTTCATGTCATTAAATAAATTTCTAAGAATATTAGGTGTAATATCTTTTAGTTTATATTTGCCTAAATAAGGCAAAATCCTATTATTTAAATATCTCTTATAATTAGAAACAACAGTAGGAGATAAATTTGCTCTAACATAATCATCTAACCAAATTTGACAAAAATTTGTATATGAAATTGTACAATTAGAAATTGTTTGATCTTCAACTGCTGTTACAAATTTTGCTAATTTAGATTGTGCTTCTCTGTCATTTTTAGCGAATACTGTTTCACTATATCTTTCTCCTTTATGCATATATTGTAATCTAGCTTTTCCATTCTTTAGTAATTGATATGTTCCTGCCATAAAAAAA
>CANQGV010000041.1 GCA_947623475.1 uncultured Clostridia bacterium
CTAACTGTTGCATTTCTTTCTATTGGTCTATATATTCCTTCTATAAATTCTTCTTGTTCTGCTACTTTATCTCTTTTTGGTTTTTTTCCTAAAAAACCTCCTACTGCTCCCATTTGTTCCTCCTTTTTAATTTCCATAATAAGCATCTATTAAAATTTGTTTCAATTCTTCAACTAATGGTACTCTTGGATTTGCTGTTGTACATTGATCTTCAAAAGCTCTATCTGCTAACATATCTATTTTTGACATAAATTCGTTTTCATCTATTCCAGCTTCTTGGAAAGATTTAGGTATATTTAAATGTTTATTCATTTCTTTTACTTTATTTATTAAACTTTGTATTAGTTCTTCATTTGTTTTTCCTTTTAGTCCTATTCTTTTTGCCATATTTGCATATTGTTTATCTGCTACAAAGTATTCATATTTAGGGAAAGAGACAAATTTTGTTGGTAGTGAAGCATTATATCTAATTACATATGGTAATAAAATAGCGTTTGTTCTTCCATGAGGTAAATGGAATTCTCCTCCTACTTTATGTGCTAATGAATGATTTACTCCTAAAAAAGCATTTGTAAATGCCATTCCTGCAATTGTACTTGCATTATGCATTTTTTCTCTTGCTTCTTTGTCAGTTCCATCATCATATGCTCTTTCTAAATATGTTGTAACTAATCCTACAGCTTTTTCTGCTAAAGCATTTGTATAATCTGATGCCATGTTTGAAACATAAGCTTCTAAAGCATGTGTTAATACATCCATTCCTGTGTCAGCTGTTACTGACTTTGGTAAACTCATAACTAATTCTGGATCTATTATAGCTACATTTGGTGTCAATTCATAATCTGCTAATGGATATTTTTTATTTTTTTCTTTATCTGTTATTACTGCAAATGATGTTACTTCTGATCCTGTTCCTGATGTTGTTGGTATTGCTACTAGTCTACATTTTGTTCCTAGCTTTGGAAATTTATAAGTACGTTTACGTATATCCATAAACTTCAATTTCAAACCTTCTACATCTGCATCAGGGTGTTCATAAAATAACCACATTCCTTTTGCTGCATCTATTGGACTTCCACCACCTAATGCAATAATTACATTAGGCTTAAAGTTTTTCATTGCTTCAACACCTTTTTTTATTGTGTCAAAAGAAGGGTCTGGCTCTACTTCAGTAAATACTTCAAAATGACCTGGATGTTGTCTTTTATTTAGATGGTATAATATTTTATCAATATATCCATATTTTACCATTCCTTCATCTGTTACTATAAATACTCTGTCTACATCTGGCATTTTCTCTAAATATGCTATTGAGCCTGCTTCAAAATATATTTTTTCTGGAATTTTAAACCATTGCATATTAACTCTCCTTTTTGCAACTCTTTTAATGTTTATTAAATTTACTGATGATACATTTGCTGTTGTTGAGTTTCCCCCAAAAGAGCCACAGCCCAATGTTAATGATGGCATATTTGTATTATATATATCACCAATTGCTCCATGTGTTGATGGAGAGTTTACTATTATTCTTCCTGCTTTCATTGTTTCAGAGAATTTTAATATTGTTTCTTGGTTTTCTGAATGAATAACTGCTGAATGTCCTAATCCTCCAAATTCAATTAACTGCTCTGATTTTTTTATTCCTTCTTCTTCATTTTCTACTATATAATAAGTAAGTACTGGACTTAATTTTTCTCTTGAGAATGGATAGTCTTTTCCTATTCCTTCTTCATATACTACTATTACTTTTGTTTCTTTTGGTATTTCAAATCCGGCTTGTTTAGCTATTTGATAAGGACTTTGTCCAGGTATTTCTGATTTCAATTTGTACCCATTTTCCTTAGTATACCCAAACATTGTCTTTTGCAATTTTGCTTTTTCTTCAGGACTTACAAAATAGCATCCTGCTTTTCTCATAAGTTCTTCAAATTCTTTATAGATTTTCTTATCTACTATAACTGCTTGTTCTGATGCACATATCATTCCGTAGTCAAAAGATTTTGACATAACTATATCATTTACTGTTGTTTTTAATTTTGCAGTTTTATCCACATAACATGGTACATTTCCTGGTCCAACTCCTAAAGCTGGTTTTCCACATGAATATGCTGCTTTGACCATTCCTGTTCCACCTGTTGCTAATATTAAATTAACATCAGGATGATTCATCAATAATCTTGTTGCTAATATACTTGGCTCTTCAATCCATAATATACAATTTTCTGGTGCTCCAGCTTTTACTGCTGCATCTCTTAATATTTCTGCTGCTCTTTTACTACATTGTTGTGATGATGGATGAAATCCAAATATTATTACATTTCTTGTTTTAGCTGAAATTATTGATTTGAACATTGTTGTTGAAGTTGGATTTGTTACAGGTGTTACTCCTGCTATTATTCCTACTGGCTCTGCTATTTCAACATAGTCTTCTTCATTATTTTCACTTATTATTCCAACTGTTTTTTCATATTTTATACTATGGTAGATATATTCTGTTGCAAACATATTCTTAGTTATTTTATCTTCATAAACTCCTCTACCTGTTTCTTCTACTGCCATTTTAGCAAGTTCCATATGATGCTCTAGTCCTGCCATTGACATTGCTTTTATTATTTTATTTATTTGTTCTTGGTTTAATTTCATGTATTCTTTTGATGCTTGTTTAGCTTTTTCAACTAATTTATCAATCATCTCTTTTGTTTTTCTTTCTTCTTCTAACTCTTTTTTATCTGGCATAATAAAAACTCCTTACATCTTTTTTCTTTAGTCTTCCCAATAATATTATATATTATCAAGATTTTTTGTCAAGATTTTAAAATATCATTTTGAAAGATATAATATTTTATTTTTAAAGCCAAAAGACTAAGCTTTAAACAGCTTAGTCTTTCTTATTTTAATATTATTTATATAAATATTTTTGTGGATTTACTGCTACTCCATTGATTCTTATTTCTAAATGCAAATGAGATCCTGTTGAGTTACCTGTTGATCCAACTGCTGCAATAACATCTCCTGCTTTTACTTTTTGCCCTGGCTTAACATACATTTTACTTGTATGTGCATACCATGTTTCTATTCCATTTCCGTGGCTTACTTTTACTAAATTTCCATAAGATCCACTATATGATGCTGATGTTACAGTTCCTTCTGAAGTTACTTTTATTGGAGTTCCTGTTGGACAAGCTATATCTAATCCTGTATGTGTTGATTTTCTTAATGAGCTACTTTCTCCAAATCTTGATGATATAGTTCCTTTTACTGGAAGAGATGCTAATCTTATACCATTTACTACTGGCATTGCATTTATTCTTTCCTGTTCTTCTTTTGCTTTTTGATCTGCTACAATTTTTTCTGCAACTTTACTTGTTACATGTTCTTTAGCTACTTGCATTTCATTAGTTACGATTTCTTCAGGAGTTTCTGTATATTTTTCTATTATACTTAAATCCAAATTTTGTGTTTGCGTTTTTTCTTCTTCTTTTATTTCTTTTACTAATTCTTCAGCATCTTGTAATGTGTTTACACTATCTATAGGTACATTACTTAATGCTATTTCATAATATTTATATGTTATTTCTGCTTCTTCTTTTACTTTTTCAGCAATTTCTTCTCCATTTGAATTTTCATCTCTGCTTACTAAACTTAATTCATATTGTGGCTCATTATATACTAATGTGTCTATATTCTCCTGTTTTTCGTTTGAATTTATTAATTTTTCTTTTATTTCATCTTCAAAATCTTTTTTATTTTCAATATATCCTACTTTTTCCCCAGAAATAGTTACTTTATATGTTGGTTTGTATTTTATACATACAATTACTGTCATAAAAGATGCTCCAATTGTAAATATACTAAGTATTTCTATTCCTTTTTTTGTATAATATTTAAGCTTTCTGTTTAAAATAATTTCACGCTCCTTTTTGTTCATTTTTTTTATGCACAAGTATTATTATACCATATATTATTTCCCTTTGCAAATTATGTATACAGAATTAAATGCATTTTTTTTATTTTAAAACTTTTTTTCGATAATATTACCTTGATTAAATGCATTTTTCTTCCTTTTTCTTCCATATTCTCGTTTTTTCTAACTTTTTCATACCCATTTGATTTTTATTCTTAAAGTGTTTTAAATATTCTTTTTTAACTAATAAGTTCTTGTTTTAGCTTGTTGTTTCTGTAAAATTAAACCTTTCAATGCTATATTGAAGAAAATAAATAAGAAGGTGAAAATCATGGCTATAGATTATAATGTAATAGGCTCTAGAATTAAAAAAGCTAGACTTGCCAAAAAACTTACTCAAGAAGAATTAGCAGAAAAAGTAAATGTATCTATTGCTTTTCTAAGTAGAATTGAAAGAGGTAGTTCTCATATAAATTTAAAAAGATTGAATCAACTATGTTCATTGCTTGATGTATCTGAAGGTTATATTCTAAACGGAACTTCTAGCAACTCTTCACAATATTTGAATAAGGAGTTTAGTGAGCTTTTAAAGAATTGTTCTCCTGAAAAACAAAAGATGATTTATAATGTTGCTAAAGCAATTGCAGAATCAGACACTTAATAAGAATAATAATAAAATAAAAGAACTTCTATATTCCTAGAAGTTCTTTTACTTTATTTATATCATCTTGAGATGCGTCTTTAACATTTTCTAATTCATACTTTATATTTAATTTTTCCCATTTATATTTTCCCATACTGTGATATGGAAGTAATTCTACTTTTTCAACTGTCTTTAATGTTTTTATAAATTTTTTAAGTTCTAATATATCTTCCCTTTTGTCTGTATATCCTGGGATTATTACTTGTCTTAACCACATCTTTATACCATTATCACTTAAATATTTTGCAAATTCTAATTCTAACTTGTTTGAAAATCCGACTAATTGTTTACATTTCTCATCATTTATATGCTTAATGTCTAACAATACTAAATCTGTTAACTCTAATAATTGTTTTATATCATCAGTTATTGATACCATTCCTGAAGTATCAATACAAGTGTGTATTTTTTCCTTTTTTAATTCCTTAAAAAATTCAATTAAAAATTTCACTTGTAATAGTGGCTCTCCTCCTGTAACTGTTACTCCACCATTTGGCATAATATAATTTTTATATTTTTTTACTTGAGTTAATATATCTTCCAATGAACGATATTGCCCTTGATTTAAATCCCAAGTATCTCTGTTATGACAATATTTACATTGTAAGTTACAACCTTGTAGAAAAAGAATGAATCTAATTCCTGGTCCGTCAACTGTTCCAAACGACTCTACTGAATGTACTTTTGCATAATATCGTAAATCTAGATTTTCTTCCATTTAATTCTCCTATTCAATTTTTCTATTTATATTTTTAAATCTTTTCATGAATAGTTCTGTTTATAACATCTAATTGTTGCTCTCTTGTCAATTTTGTAAATTTAACTGCATATCCTGATACACGAATTGTAAGTTGTGGATATTTTTCTGGGTGTTCCATTGCATCTTCTAATAAGCTTCTATCAAATACATTTACATTTATATGATGTGCTGTTTGTTTGAAATATCCATCTAACATATTAACAAGATTATCTATTTTTGATTCTTCTGTTTTTCCTAATGTTCCTGGTGTTATCGCAAATGTAAATGATATTCCATCAGAAGCTGAGTCAAATGGTAATTTTGCAATTGAGTTCATAACAGCTAATGCTCCATTTATATCTCTTCCATGTATAGGATTTGCTCCTGGTCCAAATGGCTCTCCTGCTTTTCTTCCATCAGGTGTATTTCCTGTTGCTTTACCATATACAACATTTGAAGTTATTGTTAATATTGATAAAGAGTGATCTGAATTACGATAAGTTTGATGTTTTTTTAGTTTTCTATAGAATTTTCTTACTAAATCAACTGCTATTTTATCAACTCTATCATCATCATTACCAAATTTAGGGAAATCTCCTTCGATTTCATAATCTACAGCTAGTCCTGTTTCATCACGTATTACTTTTACTTTTGCATATTTAATTGCTGATAGTGAATCTGCTACAACAGAAAGTCCAGCAATTCCACAAGCCATAGTACGATAAACATGTCTATCATGTAAAGCCATTTCTATTGCTTCATAAGAATATTTATCATGCATATAATGAATTGCATTTAATGCTTTTATATATATTTTTGATACATAATCCATCATTGTATCAAAACGATCCATTACCTCATCATAGTCTAAATATTCTGAAGTAATTGGTAAATATTTTGGAGCTACTTGTTTTCCTGATATTTCATCTCTTCCTCCATTTATTGCATATAATAATGTTTTTGCTAAGTTTGCTCTTGCTCCAAAGAATTGCATTTGTTTACCTATTTTCATTGGAGATACACAACAAGCTATTCCATAGTCATCTCCTAAAGTTATTCTCATTAAATCATCATTCTCATATTGAATTGATGATGTATTTATTGATGTTTTTGCTACGAAATCTTTAAAGTGTTTTGGTAACCTTTCTGACCATAATACTGTTAAGTTTGGCTCAGGAGCAGGTCCTAAATTAGATAAAGTGTGTAATACACGATAAGAATTTTTTGTAACTAAAGTTCTTCCATCTATTCCCATTCCACCTATACTTTCTGTTACCCAAACTGGATCTCCACTAAATAATTCATTATATTCAGGTGTTCTTAAGAAACGAACTAATCTTAATTTCATAACAAAATGATCCATTATTTCTTGTGCTTCTTCTTCTGTTATTTTTCCTTCTTTTAAATCTTTTTCAAAATATATATCTAAAAATGTTGATGTTCTTCCTATACTCATTGCTGCACCATTTTGATCTTTTACTGCTGCTAAATAAGCAAAATATAACCATTGTACTGCTTCTTTTGCATTACTAGCTGGCTCAGAAATATCAAATCCATAGCTTTTTGCCATTTCTTTTAAAGCATTTAATGCTTGAATTTGTTCTGTTGTTTCTTCTCTTTTTCTTATAATTGCTTCTGTGAAATTATCTGAATCTAATTCTTCCATTTCATTTTTCTTTTGATCTATTAGTGCATCAACTCCATATAAAGCAACTCTTCTATAATCTCCAATTATTCTTCCTCTTCCATAACCATCTGGTAATCCTGTTAATAAGTGTGATGAACGTGCAGCACGAACATCTGGAGTATATACGCTAAACACACCATCATTATGTGTTTTTCTATATTTATGAAAAATTTCATCTATTTCTGGATCTACATGTCTATCATATGCTTCACAAGATTTTTCAACTATTCTTATTCCACCAAAAGGCATTATTGCTCTTTTTAATGGTGCATCTGTTTGAAGTCCAACTATATCTTCTAAATCTTTATCTATATAACCTGCTGCATGGCTTGTTACTGTTGATACTGTTTTTGTGTCTATATCTAGAACAGATCCTTTTGATTTTGATTCTTTTTCATATAAGTCTAAAACTTCTTTCCATAGTTTTTCTGTTTTTTCTGTTGGTTTTGCTAAAAAACTATCATCACCTTCATATGGAGTATAATTTCTTTGTATAAAATCTCTTACGTTTATTTCTTCTGTCCAATCACCTTTATTGAAATTTTCCCATTGTTTAAATTCCATAATATTCCTCCCTAATCTATTTTTTATTATTATAAACATTTTTGCCAAATAATATAATAGCATAGTTGTATAAAATAAACAAGTGTTTTTACAACTTATCTTTTGTTAGTTAAATTTATTTATACAAACAACAAGAAAACTCTTATTTATTTTAAGAGTTTTCCATTCTATTTTTATAAATTATTTTTCTTTCAAAATTTTCTAAATTTGCCTTCTTTTGTATTTCTATTAATGGGATAGGCATTATTGAAATTAAAAGTGTTATGATCCATTGAGTACTATTTAATTGCACTACTTGGAATATTTCTGCAAGCATTGGAATTATTACTACTATTATTTGAATAAAAATTCCTAATAAGAAACTTCCAACTAAATATTTGTTTTCAAAAATTCCCGTTTCTGAAATAGGTTTTTCACTTTTTACGTTAAAACTGTGGATAAGTTCAAGGATTCCTAATGATACAAATGCCATTGTTCTTGCTACTTGTATTCCATAATACTTATTACCTATACTAAAAGCTATTAGTGTTAATAATCCTATCATTACACCTTCTAATATTATTTGATTTAATAATCCATCTGCAAATATTCCCTTTCTTGAGTTTATTGGTTTTCTTTCCATTATGTCTTTTTCAGGTTTTTGTAATCCTAAAGCTATTGCTGGAAATGAATCTGACACTAAGTTTATCCATAATAATTGAATTGCTACTAATGGTGATTTAAAACCTAGCACTAATCCCATAAATATTATTACTATTTCTCCTATATTTGTTGAAATTAAAAAATGTATAGCTTTTTTTATATTATCATAAATATTTCTTCCTTCTTTTACTGCTTCTGTTATAGTAACAAAATTATCATCTGTTAATATCATATCTGCTGCATTTTTCGCTACATCTGTTCCATTTTTTCCCATTGCTATTCCTATGTCTGCATTTTTCAAAGCTGGACTGTCATTTACTCCATCTCCTGTCATAGCAACTACTGCTCCTGTTTGTTGCCATGCTTTTACAATTCTCACTTTGTGTTCTGGAGTAACTCTTGCAAAAACCGAATATTCTTTAATTGTTTTCGTTAATTCTTTTTGAGGCATTCTATCTAATTCATTTCCTGTTATCGCTTTATCTTTCGGTCCTAAAACTCCTATTTCTTTTGCTATTGCACTAGCAGTTGCTATATGATCACCTGTAATCATAACTGTTTTTATTCCTGCTTTCTTACACTGTTTTACTGCTTCCTTTACTCCTTCTCTTGGAGGATCAATCATTCCAATTAGTCCTAAAAATATTAAATCTGTTTCTACTGTTTCTGATTGAATTTTTGTTGGAATTTTGTTTACATCTTGAAAAGCAACTGCTATAACTCTTAAAGCTTCTTTTGCCATATATAGATTTTGAGATTGTATTTTATCTTTTAATTTGTAATCTAAAGTTTGTATTTCTCCATCCATATAAATTTTTGTGCAATGATTTAATAATATATCTGGAGCTCCTTTTGTTATTATTTTGTATGAGTTTCCATTCCTATGTATTGTAGTCATCATTTTTCGATTTGAATCAATAGGTATTT
>CANQGV010000042.1 GCA_947623475.1 uncultured Clostridia bacterium
TCTTCTCCCCATTTTTCTACTAATTCAGCTACTTGCATATAAACTTCTTTTCCATTTTCTAATTTTAAATCTTGTAATTCTCCTGATGAAGGATTAGAAGTTTTGACTAATATAAATATTCCTTTATCATATTTTTTACAATCTTCTATAAATGGTTTTACACAATCTGTTCCCATATATGGATTAACTGTTACAAAATCTACATCAAATACTAATTTTTCTTTTTCTTCTATAGGTGTTTTTCCTAGAAAAGCATTTGAATATCCTTGTGCTGTTGATCCTATGTCTCCTCTTTTTATATCTGCAATTACTATCATTCCTTTTTTCTTAGCATATTCACAAGTTTCTTTAAATGCTTCTATTCCATGAACTCCAAACATTTCATAAAATGCTATTTGTGGTTTAACTGCTGGTATAATGTCATATGTTTCATCTATTAAAGCTTTATTATATTCTATTATTGCTTTAGATACACCTTCCAAATCTTTTTCATATTTGTTTGTTACACATTTTGGTAACATATCATATCTAGGGTCTAATCCCATTACTGTTGGATTTCCAGTTTCTTTTATTTTTTCTATCAATCTATCAATTGCATTCATATACTATTCTTCCTCCTACAATTGTATATTTTACTCTTCCTTTTAATTCTTTTCCAATGAATGGACTATTTTTTGATTTTGACACTATCATTTCTTTTGTATATGTATATTTTTCATTTGGATCAAAAATTGTTATATCTGCTATTTTTCCTTCTTCTATTGTGCCTCTATCTATATGTAATAATTTTGCTGGATTATATGAATTTAATCTTACTAAATCTAAATAGTTTAATTCTTTTGTATCAATCAAATTCATTATTTCAGCAGATAGTGCTGTTTCAAATCCTATTATTCCATTTGGTGCTGTAGCTAATCCTTTATTTTTTTCTTCTTCTGCATGTGGTGCATGATCTGTTATTATTGCATCTATTGTTCCATCTTTTAAACCTTCAATTATTGCTTGTCTATCTTTTTCCTCTCTTAAAGGTGGATTCATTTTTGCATTAACTCCTGAGTTTTTAACTTCTTCTACTGTAAAACTAAAATAATGAGGACATGTTTCACAAGAAATTTTTACTCCTCTTTTTTTAGCATCTCTTACCATATTTCTTGTTGTTTCTGTACTAATATGACATATATGTGCTCTTACTTTATTTGTTTCAGAAATAACAATTTCTCTTGCTGCCATTATTTCTTCTGCTTCTGGTAATACTCCTTCTACTCCTAACTCTTTAGCTACTTTTCCTGCATTTATTGCACCGGCAGCTACAGATTTTTCTTCACAATGTGATGCTACAAAAGTTTCTAATTTGTCTGCTTCTATTATTGCATTTCTCATTATCTTACTATTTACTACTGGCATTCCATCATCTGAAAAAGCAATAGCTCCTGCTTCTTTTAATTCCTTATAATTAACAGGCTCTTCTCCTTTTTCTCCTTTAGATACAGATGCATATGGAAGTACATTACAAAGATTTACTCTTTTTGCTTCATTTATGATTTT
Organism: uncultured Clostridia bacterium; assembly: GCA_947623475.1. Taxonomy (GTDB): domain Bacteria; phylum Bacillota; class Clostridia; order TANB77; family CAG-508; genus CAG-269. The sequence goes on from CANQGV010000042.1 coordinate 1,546, forward strand.
TTGTAAAACCTCTACATTATCTGGTGTTGGATTTGTATTTGGCATTGGGCAAATTGTTGTAAAACCACCAGCTACTGCGCTTTTGCTTCCTGTTTCAATTGTTTCTTTATGTTCAAATCCTGGCTCTCTTAAGTGACAATGCATATCAATCATTCCAGGTATTATATTATAATTTGTACAATCTATAATTTTATCAGCTTCGCTTTCGATTTCTTCTGCAATTTCAACTACTTTATCATCTTCAATTAAAATGTCTTTTTTTCCATTAGTTCTTGTTTTATAGTCAATTAATGTTCCATTTTTCAATAAAAGTTTCATCTAAATAATACCTCCTTATTTTTTTATAATATTATCATTTTATTGACAATTTTTCAATTTTTATTTAAAATCTTTTTAAGAATAATATCAAGGAGGAATAGTTATGTCTGATATTAAAACATATTTATTTAAAACAAACGCTATAAAGGTTTGTGAAGAAAATAAGCCTTTTTGGTATACTTCAGGAAAAATAGGTCCATATTTTGTTAATACTCATTTTATCTATGGTTCTGAAGAAGATGCCACAAATTTATTAAATTTTATTGATGAAGCTTTATCAAATAAACTTACTTTACCAAAGAATGTTTTTGAAAAAGTTTTAAATCAATATAATACTAATAAAATTTATCAAGATGTTATTAACACTGTTAAAGACTATATTGAAGAAAACATTGATATATCTGAGGTTGATTATATTTCAGGTGGAGAAAGAAGAGATTGGTTTTTTTCTAATATTCTTGCTCACTTATTAAACAAACCTCATATTTCTATTTATAAAGATTTAAGTACTGTTGTAAGTGATAGTAATTTTGAAAATAGTGAAGTTGTTACTACTTTAAATAACAAAAAAGTTTTGCATATTGCAGATTTAATTACTGTTGCTTCTAGTTATCTTAGAGCTTGGATTCCAGCTATTGAAAATTTAGGATCTAATATTTGTTGGTCTTGTAGTGTTGTTGATCGTATGCAAGGAGGAGCACAGAAAATTGCTGAAAAAGGAATTAAATCTTTGTCACTTGTTAATATTGATTTATCACTTTTTGAAAAAGCTTTATCTTTAAATGTTATAAATGAAAATCAATTAGAAATGTTAAAAGGATTTATTGAAAATCCTGATGAGACTATGAAACAATTTTTAATAGAACATCCAGAATTTTTAGAAAATGCTTTAAATTCTGATGAGAAAACTAAACAAAGAGCAAAACTTTTAGTTGATGGTAATTTATATGGAATTAACTAGTTTTATTTATAAAAATTCACAAAAAAAGAAACAGCTATGCTGTTTCTTTTCTTGGTACTTCTCTTTTTGATTTTCTATCTGTTTTTCTACGTGCATGACGTACTTTATTTTCATTTATTATTATTTCTGGTTGTTTACCTTTTTCAACAGTGTCTTTTGTTATTATGCATTTTTCAATTTTTTCATTTGAAGGTATTTCAAACATAATGTCTCTCATTATTTCTTCTATTATTGAACGTAATCCTCTAGCTCCTGTTTTTCTTTCTATAGCTTTGTCAACTATTGCAGCTATTGCCTCTTCTTCAAATACTAACTCAACTTCATCTATTTCAAATAATTTTTCATATTGTTTTGTTAATGCATTTTTTGGCTCTACTAAAATTTTAATTAAAGTTTCTTTGTCTAGTTCTTTTAATGTTGCAATTATTGGTAATCTTCCTATAAATTCTGGTATTAAACCAAATTTTAATAAGTCTTGAGGTAATAATTCTTTAAATACTTCATATTTACTTGTTTCTTTTTCACTTTGTATTTTTGATCCAAAACCTATAGATTTCTTTCCTGTTCTTTCTTTTATTATGTTTTCTAGGCCTTCAAAAGCTCCTCCACATATAAATAAAATATTTTCTGTGTTTATTTGAATCAACTCTTGATTTGGATGTTTTCTTCCTCCTTGTGGAGGTACAGAAGCAATTGTTCCTTCTATTATTTTTAATAATGACTGTTGAACACCTTCTCCACTAACATCTCTTGTTATTGATAAATTTTCTGCTTTTCTTGTTATTTTATCAATTTCATCTATATATATTATTCCTTTTTCAGCTCTTTCTACATCACCATCTGCTGCTTGGATTAACTTTAACAAAATATTTTCAACATCTTCTCCAACATAACCAGCTTCAGTTAATGTTGTTGCATCTGCTATCGCAAAAGGAACTTTCAAAATATTTGCTAATGTTCTTGCAAGCAAAGTTTTACCACATCCGGTTGGACCTAGTAATAAAATATTGCTTTTTTGTATTTCTACTTCGTCTTTATCAGCATTTGCTTCTTCATGCGCAATTCTTTTATAGTGATTATATACAGCTACTGATAATGTCTTTTTAGCATTTTCTTGTCCTATTACATAATCATCTAATATCTTTTTTATTTCTTTTGGACTAGGTATTTTATCAACTTGATCTAATGTGTAACCATCTTCTATTTCATCAAACATTTCTGCTGCAATTATGCTATTACATAATTCAACACATTCATCACATATATATACCCCTGGTCCTGCTACTATTTTTCTAACACTTTCCTGAGATTTTCCACAAAAGGAACATCTAACAGTTTTTGTATTATTTTTTGCCATAGATTTTTACTCCTTCAAATAAATTTATCCTCTTTTGTCCATTATTCCATCTATTAAGCCATATTTCAAAGCTTCTTCTGCTGTCATGTAATTGTCTCTTTCTGTATCTTTTTGTATTGTTTCAACTGTTTGACCTGTTCTTTCACTTAAGAATTTATTTAATTTTTCTCTTGTTTTTACTAAGTGGTCTGCATGTATTTTTATTTCTGTTGTTTGTCCTGATAGTCCTCCACCACCAATTAATGGTTGATGTATTAATATTTCAGCATTTGGTGTTGCATATCTTTTTCCTTTTTCTCCTGCTGCTAAAAGAGCTGCTCCCATACTTGCTGCCATTCCTATACATATTGTTGATACAGGACATTTTATATAATTCTTTGTATCAATAATTCCCATTCCTTCTGTTATAGACCCTCCTGGTGAATTTATATATAAGTTTATTTCTTTGTCTGGATCTTCTGATTCTAAGAATAGTAGTTGTGCTATTATTAAGCTAGAAGTTGTAGGATTTACATCTTCTCCTAGGAATATTATTCTGTCTTTAAGTAATCTTGAAAATATATCATATGATCTTTCTCCTTTACTTGTTTGCTCAATAACATAAGGTACTAAACTATTTTTTTCTAACATTTTTCTTCCTCCCTCGTACTTTTCTTATAAATCCCCTTTATTTTTTAGATTTTGTTTTTGTTGATTTAGTTTCTTTTTTAGCTGTTGTTTTTTTAGCTGTTTGTTTCTTTTCTGTCTTTTTAGTTTCCTTTTTTTCAGTTTTTTCTTCTGGCTTAACTACTTTTACTTTAGCGTTGTCTACTATAAATTCAAGTGTTTTTTCAGTTTTTACACCTGTTTCTATGTATTTTTTTATGTTTTCATTTTCTTCAAATTCTTTTACATCTTTACCATAATTTTTAGCCATTTCTTCTAATTTTTCATGAACTTCTTTTTCTGTAGATTCTATTTTTTCAATTTCAGCTATTTTTTCAATTGCCATTCTTGATTTTATTGCTTCTATTGCTTGTGGTTCATATTCTTTACGAACTTCTTCTTGAGATTTTCCCATCATTTGGAAATATTGTTCTAATTTTAGTCCTTGATATGAAAGTCTTTGTTCCATATCTTTTAACATATTATCAATTTCTAATTCTATCATACCTGATGGAATATCTACTTTCAAGTCTTTTATTACTTCTTTTATAGCATTGTCTTCTACTTCATATTTAGTTCTTTCTTCACATTGTTTTTGTTTTTTATTTATTATATCTTCTTTTAAATCTTCTAATGTGTCAAATTCACTAACATCTTTTGCGAATTCATCATCTAATTCTGGTAATTCTTTTTTCTTTATTTCATGTAATTTTACTTTAAAAGTAGCTTCTTTTCCTGCTAAATCTTTTGAAAAATATTCTTCTGGGAATTTTACTTTAATATCTCTTTCTTCATCAATTTTCATTCCTATTATTTGATCTTCAAATCCAGGTATAAATTGATTGCTTCCTATTTCTAATTCATGTCCTTCTGCTTTTCCACCTTCAAAGGCTTTTCCATCTACAAAACCTTCAAAATCTATAGTTGTTATATCTCCGTTTTCAACTGGTCTTTCATCTATAGTTATCATTCTAGAATTATGTTCTTGCATATGTTTTAATTCATGTTCAACATCATCTTCTGATACAGTATACTCAACTTTTTCTATTTCTATTCCTTTATATTTTCCTAATTCTGCTTCTGGTTTTACTTGGAAAGTAGCTGTGAATATTAAATCTTTTCCTTTTTCAATTTGTTTAACTTCAATATCAGGTCTACTTACTACTTCTAATTTCTTTTCTTCTACTGCTTTTTCCAATTCTTCTGGAACAACTTCATTAAATGCATCTTCATAGAAAATTTCTTTTCCATAATATTTTTCTACTATTTGCATTGGAGCTTTCCCTTTTCTAAATCCTGGTATATTAAAATATTTAGCACTTTTGAAATACACTTTTTTTATTGCTTCTTCAAATTTGCTCGCTTCTATTGTTAATTCTAATTTTACTTCATTTGCGTTTTTAGTTTTTTCAACTTTACATTTCATTGTTTTTTCAATCCTTCCTTTTTTATGTATAACGTTTATATTATAACATAAAATTCCTATTTTGCAAGGAATTTTTATAAAAATACTTGTTTTTTTCTTTTTTTTGTGATAAACTTGTTATTGGACAATTTATTTAATAGATATAGGAGGTGCATTTAGAAATGGCAAGATGCGCAATTTGTGATAAAACAACTCAATATGGAAATCAACTTAGCATCACTCGTTCTCACATAAGTAAAAGAAATTCACGTACTGTAAAACCTAATTTAAGAAGAGTTAAAGTTGAAGAAAATGGTACAGTTAAAAGAATATATGTATGTGCTAAATGTTTAAGAGATGGTAAAGTTAACAGAGCTTAATTAAATATTGATATATAAAAGGATAGAATTAAAATTCTATCCTTTTTATTTTACTCTAATTTTGTGTTACTCTTTAATTCCAAATATAAATTTAACAATTCCTCTTAAGAATTTTGGAACTTTTTTCACAACTATTGTCATATTTATGTACCCCTCCTCTTGTTTAATTTCAATGTGTAAGCCAAATAAATCCTATGCAAGTTATGGCTACTCCTATTAAAAATAGCCATCCTGTTATCGGAAGTAATAAGACTAATAAAATTCCTAAACCTAACCCTATACAACATACTCCTAATGTCTTTTTTAAGATTTTCAAGTTTATTACCTCCCTTTTATATTATTATATTTTGTAACCTTTTTATTTGTTCCTTTTATGTTGACATTAAGTTTTTTAAATCCTATAATTAGACTAGTTATATATTATAGTAAGGAGTAAAAAAATGAAGAAAAAAGATGTAAAAGAATTTATTGAAAGTTTAAAAAAGGCATATCCTGATGCTACTTGTAGCTTAGATTTTGAAACTCCTTTTGAATTAGTTGTTGCTGTAGCTCTTTCTGCTCAATGTACTGATGAGAGAGTTAATAAAGTTACACCTGCTCTTTTTAAAAGATGTCCTACAATAAAAGACTTTGCAGAAATTGATTTAAATGAATTAGAAGAACTTATTCATTCTTGTGGTTTTTATAAAAATAAAGCAAAAAATATAAAATTATGTGCTAAACAAGTTTTAGAAAATTTCAATGGTGAAGTTCCTGTTGAAATGGATGACTTAATTTCCCTTGCAGGTATTGGTAGAAAAAGTGCAAATGTTATTAGATTAGAAGTTTTTGGCATTACTACTGGTATTGCTGTAGATACACATGTAAAAAGAATTTCTAATTTAATAGGTCTTTCAAGCAAAAAAGATCCATTGAAAGTTGAACAAGATTTATTAATAATTTTTCCAAATGAATATTTAAAAGATATAAATCATTTACTTATTTGGCATGGCAGAAACTGCTGTACTGCAAGAAGTCCACAATGTGATAGATGTCCTGTCAATCAGTTCTGTAAAAGTTATAAAAAACATTGACTTTTTTTATTTAAAGTTATATATTTTTGTTATAAATATTATATATTTTATAAATATAAGTTAGGGGGTTTCTATGTTAAAGAAAAATTTAAGAATTTTATTAGTTTTTTTATTGTTGGTAGTAATAACACTTTCTTCAACTTTTGTATTTGCAACTGATGCTGAAGCAGATGCAAACGCTGTTTCTACTACTGAGCCAACAAATGAAGGCGAAGCTGTAACAACTACTGAAGAAGCTTCACCAACAAATGAAAATAGTGAAGCTACAACAGAAGATAATCACGAAGGTGAAGAATCTTCAAATGTACTTTCAGCTGACAATTTAAAGAGCGGGGATGTATATTTATGTGAAAACAAAGATGTTGTTGTTGACTATATGATTGATGGTAATCTATTTGTAATTGCTCCAAAAGTTACTATTACTTCAGGTATTGGAGGAGACGTATTCATTATAGCTAAAGAAGTAGAAGTTGGACAAGAAGCTTCTATTTACAATAACATGTTTGTCGTAGCAAATAAAATAGATTTCAAAGGCTTTGTTTATGATTTATATGCAGTAGCCAATGATTTCACTCTTTCAAATTATGTATATAGAGATTTAAAAGTAGCTGCAAGTAATAGTGTTTCAATATCAGGAGGAGTTGTAGGAAGAAATGCTTACTTATATGGTACTTCAAATATTTCTTTTACAGATAACGGAGATACTAAAGCTACTATTTCAGGTAATTTAGAATATTCAGCATCAGAAGAAAAAATACCTAAAGATATTGAAAATGTATCAGGCTCAATAATTTATCATAAAATATCCGATACTTCTAAAAACTCTAAACCTTCTACTTCAGATATTGTAAAAGGTACTATTTTTAAAATATTAATAACATTAGTGTTTATAGCAATTATTTGGTTAATGTCATTAGCAGTAGCTCCTAAGTTTACCAAAAATAGTGGTGCAACACTTTCAAAGAAAATTTTACCTATCATCTTATCTGGAATAGCTGGACTTATTATAATTCCTATACTTTCAATTATTTTAATGTTTACTGTATTTGGAATTTATGCTGGACTACTATTACTAATTCTATATTTTATATTATTAGCAATATCTACTCCAGTTATTGTAATTGCACTAAATAATTTAGTTTGTGATAAATTTAAAGTTGAAAAAGCACCAATGAAATTTTTATATTTACTTATAACAGGTCTTGTAATCTCATTGATAAGTCTAATTCCTGTTGTAGGTGGTTTGATTTCATTTGTTATAATCATATTAGGTGTAGGACTTATTTTAACTTACATATTTTCTAACATTAAACATTCTTCAAATAATAAAAAAGAAGAAAAAAATAAGCCTGAAAAAACAAAATAAAAATAAAAAGGTAGAATTTTAATTCTACCT
>CANQGV010000043.1 GCA_947623475.1 uncultured Clostridia bacterium
ATCGTATTGACTAATATTTTGAACACCTTCATATTGTGAAAATTGTTCTGTATTTTCAGTTTTATAGAAACCATTTTTTCTTATTTCTTCATATTTTTCATTGCTTTTTTCACCATCATCATCTAGCCAACATTTTTCAATTCCTGAAAATCCTGCAAGATTCCATATTGAAATGTAGCCATTTTTCTTATTAACTAATTTGGCTTTATATATACTTTTCATATCATTTACATCTCTAGCATCAAGAAAATTTACTATTCCTTTTTCTCTATCTATTTCTGCAATAAGATATGCTCTTTTTTTATTTTTTAACTCTAAATAATAAACACCTTTATCTACTTTTTTATCTATTGTTTTTATAATTTCTCCGTTTTCATCAATTACATCTACTTCTTCATTTTCTTTTATAGCATATGTATATTTTGGCATAGTTGCATTTTTGTCAGCAATTTTGTTTATTTTTCCATAAATAGACATAGTAGAAATTTTTGGTAATATAAGTGAAAATAATATTAGAGAAGTGGCTACTATAAAAACTTTTATTTCTGGTTTTTCAATATCATCTATTTTTCTTATTCTTCTTGTGTTTATATTTAATACAAATAAAGCTATTGTTAATCCATATATTGCTATATGTTCAATTATAAATATTATATATGGTAATGTTCCAACATTTTTGTTAGCTATATATATCAATAATGGTTGTATAAATATCAATATTGAAGTTATTGTATATACAATCATCTTTGAAATAGATTCTTTTTTATTTAGCAGTCCTACTATTAAATTTATAATTGCTACTGACATATATATAATTATTGTTATAATTAATATTGAAGTTCCTACTACTATATCATTAAAATGATATAAGAAATATAATTTTCCATAAGCTAGAATCCATATTATACAAGCTATTTGTAATATTATATTTAAAATATTTTTTAAAAAATTTTTTCTTCTCACTTTTTCTCCTTTTCTTTTGTCTCTCTTTTTTAGTTATAATTATTCGATATTTTCAGAATCTGAAGTAATTTCTTCGTATCTAGACATTAAATCTCCTTCTTCATTGCCATAATATCTTTCTGTTCCTTTTGTACTTTTATATGATCCTACTTTCTTTCCATTATAATATATTACATACTCTCCTTCATCATCATCATAAATTACTAAAATATTTTTTCCTGCTATTTCTATTGTTGATGTGCTCTTTACTTTCTTACCATTTTTACCAACTATGTCCCAAATATAGTCATCATATGATGAGTTATCAAGTTTTTTAAATATATAAAAATCATTTAATATATATCCATCTATATATTTGTCTCCTACTACATTAAGATTTTTATCTACAAGTACCATCTGGGCGTTACTGTTATTTCCTTCATATTCTTCAATGTTTTTTGTTTCCTGTGTTTCCATATTCCTTATTGCTACTACAGAAGTAGTATCATTTACATCTAGGAATATAAACTTATTATTAATTTCTGCTACTTTTTGTCCATTTTCGTTAAAATATCCTACATTTTGATCATTCTTATAAGGAATATATTTATCATATATTAATATTTCATCATCTTCTGTATAGAATAATTCCTTACATTCTAATTTTATTTTTTGATCTTCTTTTATTAAATAATATTTATCATTATATTGCGATGTTCCTTCTTCATTTGTCATTATATTATCTGTTTTAGAATTTTCAACTTGTATTGTCATTTCTCCATTTGAATAATATTTATAAGTAGCATCACTATTTTCTTCAAATTGTTTATATTTTTCATCTTCTTCATATTCTAATTCTAATTTTGATTCTGTTTCTTCATCTGAATTCCACATTAAACCACTAGGATATATTTCTTTTATTGAATACATACTTAAAGAATTAAAAAGTCCTGTAGTTTTTAATATTGTTTTAGGTGTACCAGTACTTAAGTCTATAATTTCTGCTGTCTTTCTCTTTTCAATAACTATAAGTTTAACATATTTATTATCTTTTACTTTTATATATTCTACATCACTTGCTAAACCACTTTCAAATGAAAAATCTATATTACCATTATCTATATTAATAAAATCTTGTTTTCTATCAGCATAACCTATAACATATTGTTGTTTATTTAATGTTTCTTCATCTACTGCATACTCTTCTATTTTATTTTTTACTATTTGTAAATATATTGGCTGTATTATAAGAATTGGAATTATCATTATCATTATTATTACAAAAATAATAATATCTAATTTTGTATTTTTTTCAGATTTAGAAGCCTTTCTATTTAGAATAAATAAAGCTATTTCTATTCCATATATAGCCACATATACTATAACCATTAATACAGAATATATTGTCTCATATTCATATTCAGCTAATAAAAATAAAATTGGTTGTGCTAATATCAACACAGAATTCACAATATTTAAAACCATTCTTGCTTTTGATTCTTTTCTATTAGCTATTCCTACTATCAAATTTATAATTAATGTTGCTAAATATATTAACACTAATAATATAAAAGCTATTGTTCCAGCAATAGTTGGTAATGTTATCCCTCCAAGTTTCTCTGAAGAATTCATCAAAAACCATATTAAAGTTACTATTTGTAATACAACAGTTGCAATGTTTGTTAATAAATTTTTTCTCTTCATTTTTTCTCCTTTGTTTTTACAATTATTTCCTAAATTTTTATCTTAATAAAATTATATATTTTACATTGTTTAATATATCACATTACATTAAATTTTTCAATTATTTGTGAAGATTTTGATACAATATAAAAAAAGAACCTATACAGGTTCTTTTTAGTTAATATGTTTGATTAGGTTATAATTATTTAATTTGTATATCCTGTTCTTTCTACTATTCTTGCACTTATATCTTTTACTGTTTGTGATGGTACATAGTCTGCTTTTCCAAATGCTTCTTGATGTAATTTTATTACATTACTTTCTAAAGTGATTGGAACACCATACCATCTATCAAGTGTTATACCTCTTGTTTCATATGGCCATCCTAAACTTTCAGTTATATTAAAGCTTGCAATATTTGGAAGAAGAGCTAAAATATCTCCAGTTTTTATGTTGGTATATACTTTTGGTAATATATTATTTAAAAATGAATTTATTGTATTGATATTTTTTGTTTTTAATTTTTTAAACATTGCTTCAATGACTGTTCTCATTCTCTCTGTTCTTTTATAATCTCCACCTTCAGTATGACGAATTCTTGAATAAGAAACTGCTTGTACACCATTTAATATTTGACTTCCTGTTTTTTCAACTTTTTCATGTGTTTTTTCTGTTACTCTTGCTGTTTCATCAATAATTTGATTTAAATTTTGCAATTCTTCTTGTGATTCAATGTTAATTGTAACTCCTCCTAGTTGATCAACTGCTTCTGCAACTGCGTCAAAGTTTACTGTTACAAACTCTTTAATATTTAAATCTAAATTTTTATTTAAGGTATTTAATGCAAGTTGTGCTGAGCCATAAGAATATGCATGGGTGATTTTATCTAAATCATGTCCTTCTATATCAACAAAAGTATCTCTGTATACAGAAATAAGTTTAGTTTCTTTTGTTTTGTTATTTATACTTGCTATTATTATACAGTCACTTCTATTGCCTTCTTCTAATTCATTACTTCTACTATCAACACCAAAAATCGCTATATTACGATAGTCTTCTAATCCCACATTCTCTGATATTCCTAAATTTCCTTCATCTATATCAATTCTTTGAATTTTGCTCAACTTATCGTTTATAAACCAAAATGCTAGTCCTACTATAATTACTAAAATAATAATTAATATTAAAACTACTTTTCCAAATATTTTTAACCCACTTTTTTTACTTTTCATTTTTATTTTTTCTCCTATGAATATTATTTTTCGTTTTATTTTTGTTTAATATACCATAACTTATTAAATTTTTCAATTTTATTTTTATTTATAAATAAGTGTTTGATTCTAGTTTAATGGTTTCATTGTTGGGAATAATAATACATCTCTTATTGATGCTGAATCTGTTAATAACATTATCATTCTGTCAACACCTATTCCTAATCCTCCTGTTGGTGGTAATCCAATTTCTAATGCATGTACATAATCTTCATCCATCATGTTTGCTTCTTCATCTCCAGCTTCTCTTGCCTCAACTTGTTTTTTAAATCTTTCATATTGGTCTATTGGGTCATTAAGCTCTGAGAATGCATTTCCATATTCTCTACCACCGATAAACGCTTCAAATCTTTCTGTTAATCTTTTATCTTTAGGACTTTTCTTTGCTAAAGGTGAAATTTCTACTGGATAATCATATATAAATGTTGGTTGAATTAATGTTTCTTCTACATATTCATCAAAGAATAATGCTATTACATCTCCTCTTGTTTCTTTTGTTTTATCAGGAATTTCAATATTTTTTTCTTTTGCTAATGCTACTGCTTCTTCATCAGTTTGTATTTGATTAAAATCTATTCCTGTTACTTCTTTTATAGAGTCTATCATACTTATTCTTTTCCAACCTGGTGCCAAGTCTATTTCTTGACCTTGATATGTTATTTTAGTTGTTCCTAATACTTCTTTAGCTGTTTGTGAAAATATTTTTTCTGTAATATCCATCATATCATGATAATCTTGATATGCAGCATATAATTCAAGTTCTGTAAATTCAGGATTATGTCTTATATCCATACCTTCATTTCTAAATACTCTTCCTATTTCAAATACTCTATCAAACCCACCTACTATTAGTCTTTTTAGATTTAATTCTAATGCTATACGTAAATACATATCAATATCTAATGCATTGTGATGTGTTGCAAATGGCCTTGCTGCTGCTCCTCCAAATATTGTGTTTAATACAGGTGTTTCTACTTCTACATATTTTTCTTCTTCTAATATTTTACGTATACAACTTATAATTTTACTTCTTAATAAAAATGTTTCTTTTACTTCTGGATTAACAATTAAATCTGTATAACGTTGTCTATATCTTAAATCTGGATCTTTTAGTCCATGGAATTTTTCTGGTAATGGACATAAAGATTTTGAAAGTAATGTTACTTCTTTTGCATGTACTGAAATTTCTTCAGTTCTTGTTTTGAATACAAATCCAGATATTCCAATTATATCTCCTATATCCCATGTTTTAAAGGCTTTATAACTTTCTTCTCCTAAATCATTTATACTAACATAACTTTGTATTTTTTCATCGTAATCTTGAATTGTACAAAATGATGCTTTTCCCATTATTCTTTTTGCTATAATTCTTCCTGCAACTGTTACATCTTTTTGTTCAAACTCATCATAATTTGCTTTTATTTCTCCTGCAGTATTAGTTCTATCAAATTTTGTTATTTCAAATGGATCCTTTCCTTGTTGTTGTAGTTCTACTAACTTTTCTCTTCTTATTTTCATCAACTTATTTATATCTAATTCTTCTTGGTTATTTTCTTGCATAATAAATTCTCCTTTCAATTTTATTTAGCTAATAAGGTAACTCTATACCCATCTCCAAATAAATTATATATTCCATATTTATTTCCTGTTGTAGTTGTTAAATCTTCTTCAACTTCTGTTCCTTCTGTCTCCTCTACCTCTGGTGTTTGTTCTTTTTCTTCTTTTTTCTTTATTTCAGTTCCATTTCTTCCATAAGGACTTTTTGCTAAATTCTCTATAGCTTCGAATTCTGTTTTATTTGTAATAAATACAGCTATTTCATCAGTTTCTAAACTTTTTATTGCTTCTGTTAACTCTTCTTCTTCGACATCTTTTATACTTTCTTCATCTGGAACTGTTTTTAAGTCTTCTATTGTTCCTGAAAGTTCATACTTTCCTACCCAAAATCCTGAAATTTCTTTTTCTTCTGTTGTGAAGGCTTCTGGAACTTTATATCCTTCTCCAACTTCTTCTACTACATTTTGATTTGTTATTCCTGTTTCTATAAATTCTATATCAATTTTGTTTGTAGTTATTCCATCAGAATTATTGTATGTTACATCTTTGTCTACTTTATATGCATATCTTGGTATCCAAACATAATAATTACCATTTAATTCTACATTTGCCCATTTACTGCTTCCTCCTTCTGTTGTACCTCCATCTGTCATATCATCATCTTCTGAAACATCGTAAGAATACCATGTATCACTTGTTGAATTTGCTTTTCTTATATCTCCACTATCACTAATAATTATTGGTTGCATTCCATCTAATAATTCTGGCTCTATTTCATATTTTGTTTTACATTCTTTTTCTTCTGATTCTATATCTCCATTAAATATTTTTATAATATAAGTTCCTTGTTTATCTACTTCAAATTTATAATCATCTGTCGTAGTCCAACCTTCTTCATTGTCACGTTTGTATTTCACTTTCCATTTGTCTATATAACCATCATAAGTAATATTTTCAATACTTATTTCCCATTTTCCATCTGCTGATATTTTATTTATTTTTGTTTCAAAATCTGGTTTAGCTCCTGTGTCTTCATGTTCTACATTATACATAGCATCTGGTAAGCTAGCTAAATTGTAATATGTTTTTCCTTTATTTGATATACCTTTGTAGCTTACAACTTCTCTTTTTTCTACATTTACTAAAAGTTCTTGTTCTACACCTTCAACTCCCAAACCATTTTTTATTATATAATTATCATAATATTTATATTTGTTTTTTTCTTCATCTGTTGTTACACCTACTGCCTCTAATGCAACATCTGCTTGAATTGCTATATCTTTGTCTTTTATACTTTTTCCTATTTCTTGTATTCCTATTGTATTTTCTTCGCTTCCGTTTCCTTTATATATAGCTCCATCAAGATTTACTTCTTCACCATTTCTCATTTTTTCATTTAATAAATTTACTTGAGATTGCATTATTTTAAGTTCTGTTGTAAATGCTGTCATTTTTGATGAATTTATTGCTTCACTTACACTATATACAGCCATTGATGCAATTAACAATAATATTACTATAGTTATTACTAATACTAATAATGTAACTCCTGATTCTTGTTTTATTTTTTCTTTCATATATTTTCCTCTCTTTTATTTAGTTAGGTTAATTTGTTGATATATTTTCTTGGTATATTATAATATAATATGCCTTAAAATTCAATAACATTTTTGTTTTAATTATGTAAATTTTTAACTAAAAAATATTTAGTAAGTTTTGGGTTTTTTTCATTTTTTCTTATAAATTCAATTTTATATCCACATTTTTTATAAAATTCTGGAGCTTGAAATTCATATGTAGTTAAATTTATATTGTCAAACTCTTTATCTTTAAATAATTTTTCTACTTCCTCTACAAGTTTTTTCCCAATATGTTTTTTTCTATACTCTGCTAACACTATAAGATCACTTATTTTAACTTCTCTATAATATGAATGACCTGTTATAATTCCAATTATTTTTTCTTTGTCTTTTGCCACAAAAGAAAATGGTACATAATTACAAATAACTGAATTTTCAATAGCATATTTGTTGAATTCTTTATCTATAAATTCATAATGTTCTTTATCTAATTTTTCTTTATATTCTATGTTTATCATCTTTTTTCTCCTTTTTTATTATTCTTATTTTTGTATATAATAATTTTTCTAGCTAAAGTATACCAAAAAAGTAAGTGATTGTAAATTATCAATTGCTTTTTCATTTTAATTTTATGTCGACTTGGTTTGCTTGAAAACTGCATGAATTTTGATTTTTTTAGTAAAATGAGGTATAATTAATAGTAGCTATATAAGATAGTTTTTATATTTTAAATTAAATACAAAGGAGTGATTTTTATGGAAAATACTATGTGGAAAAATGAAAAAAGAATATTTGAAAATATATCAAAAGAAATAAAAGAAAAAGCAAGTCCAGAATCTAAAGACAGACCGTTTTCTACACCTAGTGGTAGTAATCGTCATATTAGTTCAAAAAATACCAGTATGTCTCCAGACAAGGGAAATCCAGACATAATGCTATCTGAATCTTCAACACTAGATATACTTACCAAAATCATTTCTATAGACGGTAATCCTTATGGTGGTAGAGTTAGTATTGAACATGACAAACAAACTAATTCATATAAATATTATTTTGAAAATACCCTTCTTGCAGACGTTTATACAGATAAAGAATATTTTCCAACAGAAAGTAGCTCTAATACTAATAAAAACACAACTGTTACAGTTAGGGAAAATTTACAAAGAATATTAGAAAATAACCCAGATTCAAGAATTCAAAAACATTGTGATATAATATTGAACTCTTTTGATGAAGTTCTTTCTATCGATCCTGAGCAAGAGATAGAGCCTATGAGTGATAGTGAATTAAAAATAAAAGGATTAGAACGTAAAAATAATGAATTATCTAAAGAAAATCATGAATTAAAAAGAGAAGATAAATCAAAAAGTGCAAAAATAGAAGATCTTGAAAGTACAGTTGAAGAATTAAAATCTACTATTGCAACTTTAGAGAGTGAAAAATCAGATTCAAAAAAGACTATAGCTAAACTTCAATCAATGCTAGAAAAAGCTTTAAATTTTGTAGAAAAAATTAAGGCTAAACCTATTTTATCAAAATTTGCAAGTAAAGAATTAGACGAAGTAAAAGATTTATCTCAAAATGTCGATGAAGATGGTAGATAAAATTTACTTTTGAAATAGATATTCAAATATAAAAATTTAATATTTAAGAAAGAGTTGCTGATGCAACTCTTTTTTAGAATTATATAATTAATTATTTTTCTTTAAACTTTCTATCATTGCTCTTTTCTTTGCAATAATTTTATCTTTTTCTTCAATTACCTTGTCATAGTATTCACTTAATTTATCTAATTGATCCATTGATAGCATATCAATCATTTTTGGATTTTTTCTAATTTTTTCAAATAATTCTTTTTTTTCTATTTTCTTTTGAATATCATTATTAACTTCTATTTTTATTGAATTTATAAATTTATCATTATTTGCATTATCGTAATTTTTAATCTTGTCATTTATATCATTTCCATAATTTTTAATCTTATCATTTTCACAATTTTTATTATTTTTAAAAAATAAGCTC
>CANQGV010000044.1 GCA_947623475.1 uncultured Clostridia bacterium
ATTGGATATATATATCTTTCTTTTGGTAATGTTTGATGAAATGCTGTATCAAATACTGCTACATTTGGTTTTTCTGGCATTTCTTCTTGACAAGCTTTTATTCCCAATATTCCTGCTGGATTATGTAATGGTGCTAGTTCTGCACATTCTTCAATAGCTGATAATACTTCGTCTGTTATTAAAACTGATGAATTAAATTTTTCTCCACCATGTACTACTCTATGTCCTATGCTATCTATTTCGTCTAAACTTTTTATTACTCCATGTTCTTCACTTAATAATTCTTCCATTACTATTTTAAGTGCTTCTGCATGATTCATAGCTGGTTTTTCTACTTTTATTTTTTCTCCATTTACTTTGTATTTTAGAAATGCTTTTTGACTTCCTACTCTTTCGTAATACCCTGATGTCATTGTCTTTTCTGTTTCCATATCAATTAATTGATATTTTAATGATGAACTTCCTGAGTTTAGTACTAAAATCTTCATAAGACCCCTTCTTTCTTTATATTTTATTAAATTTATTAACAACTATTTTACTTGAGCTTGAACAGCAGTTATTGCTATTACTCCTGCTATATCTTTACTACTACAACCTCTTGATAAATCATTTACTGGTCTTGCTATTCCTTGGCATAATGGTCCATAAGCTTCTGCTTTTGCTAACCTTTGTACTAACTTATATCCAATATTTCCTGCATTTAAATCTGGGAATATTAAAACATTAGCATTTCCTGCAACTGAACTTCCAGGTGCTTTTGATTTTGCTATTTCTGGTATTATTGCTGCATCTAATTGTAATTCTCCATCAACAGCTAAATTGCTATCTTTTTCTTTTACTAATTTAGTTGCTTCAATTACTTTTTCTGTAAGCTCAGATTTTGCACTTCCATATGTAGAATATGAAAGCATTGCAACTTTTGCTTGTTCTCCTACTAAGCTTTCAAAGCTTTTTGCTGAACTTATTGCTATTTCACTTAATTCTTCTGGGTTTGGATTTTGATTTAAACCACTATCTCCAAATATAAAAGTACCATTTTGTCCATATTCACAGTTTGGAACTACCATCACAAAAAAAGCTGATACTAATTTTGTTCCAGGCGCTGTTTTTACTATTTGTAGTGCTGGTCTCAAAGTATCTGCTGTTGAATGTACTGCTCCTGAAACCAAACCATCTGCTGCCCCTTCTTTTAACATCATCATTCCATAATGTGTTGGATCTGACATTAGTTCTTGTGCTTTTTCTATTGTCATTCCTTTTTCTTTTCTTAATTCATATAATTTATTTGCATATTCTTCATGATTGATTGATGTTTCAGGATTTATTATTTCTGCATTTTCTATTGATATATTATTTTCTTTAGCTTTTCTTTTTATTTCCTCTTCATTTCCTAATAATACTATTTTAGCATATCCCTCATTTAATACCATTTGGGTTGCTTCTAATGTTCTTATATCTTCTGCCTCTGGCAATATTATTTTTTTTATGTCTTGTTTTGCTCTTTGTTTTATACTTTCTATAAAAGTCATTTTTAATTCCTCCTTCTCACGACAATTCTATTATATCTACATTTTAAAAAAAGTACAAGTGTTTTTTCAAAATGTAAATTTTTTTTGTAAAAAGGTTGCCAAAAATATAGAAATAGTGATAATATATAAATAATAAAATTGGGAGGAACTGAAGATGAATAAGTACCTAGAAAAAGAAAATGGTATTACTTTAATAGCTTTAGTAGTTGTTACAATTGTTACAATAATTTTATCTGGAATAACAATTGCTATGTTATCAGGAAGTAATGGATTAATAAGTAAATCTTTAGAATCAAAAAAAGAAAATGTAATTGCTGATGATATAGAAAAAATAAAAGCTTCTTATTCATCTGTAAAAGTATCTTTACTTAAATTAGCAGATGGCAAAAATCGCCAAGTAACAACTTTTGCTTTAAAGAAACAGTTAATAAGTGATGTATTACATAAAGATTTATCTGATGGTGATATATTATCTAATACAGAAATTATTGCTGTAGATGGCTCTGAGCCAGGTACAATTTCTGTTACAATGCCAAGCCAAAAAACTTATATTGTAGATTCAAATGGTGGAGTAACAATGTATAATGAAGATTAATAAAAAATATATTTATTAGACGAATTAGAATAAACTAATTCGTCTTTTTGTATAATATTATAAATCACACTTAGTGGCTAACTTGTAAATATAATATTTTTATGCTAAAATATTATCGATAATTTAATATTTATGGAGGAAAATTATGATTGAATTATTATCTCCAGCTGGAGATTTTGATTCCTTAAAAGCTGCTGTTCAAAATGGTGCAGATGCAGTTTATTTCGGAGCAGAAAATTTTAGTGCAAGAGCATTTGCTTCTAATTTTGATATAGTAGAATTAGAAAAGGCTATTATATATGCAAAAACTCATGGAGTAAAAACTCATTTAACTTTAAATACACTTATTAAAGATAATGAACTAAAAGAAAGTTTAGAATTAGCTAAAAAAGCTTATGAGTTTGGAATAGATGCAATAATTGTTCAAGATATAGGTTTAGGAAAACTTCTTATAGATACCTTTCCTGACTTAGATATTCATGCAAGTACTCAAATGTCTATACATAATTTACAAGGAGTTTTGGAATTAGAAAGATTAGGCTTTAAAAGAGTCGTTCTTTCTCGTGAACTTTCAGTTAATGAAATAACTTATATTTGTCAGAACTCTAAAATTGAAGTAGAGTGCTTTATACATGGTGCTATGTGTATTTCATATTCAGGTCAATGTTTATTTTCTAGTATGATTGGTGGTCGTTCAGGAAACAGAGGAAAATGTGCTCAACCTTGTAGATTACCATATACTTTACTTGAAAACAAAAGCCCTATTGACACAGGCCATCTTTTAAGTGCTCGTGATTTATGTGGTTTAGATTATATTCCTGATTTAATAAAAGCAGGTGTAACTAGTTTCAAAATTGAAGGTAGAATGAAGTCTCCTACTTATGTATCAACTGTTACTAGAATTTATAAAAAATATATTAACTTAGCTTTATCAAAAGAAGAATATAAAATAAATTCTCTTGATAAAAAACATTTATTACAAGTATTTAATCGTGGTCAAAGTTCTTGTGGACATCTTGATAATAATCCTAATATGCATTTAGTTTGCAAAGAAAAGCCAAATAATATGGGATTATTCTTAGGAAAAGTTGAAAAATATACAAATAATAGATATATTACAGTTAAACTTAACGAGCCTTTAGTTGTAGGAGATTCAATATCTTTAGAAAATGAAGATGGTATTTATACAATTTCAGAGCTTATGGAAAAAGGTAAAAATATTTCTCGAGGCGAACCTGGGCAAACAGTAGAAATTGGTAGAATGAGAGGATATATTAATTTAGGTGATAAAATTTATAAAATGTCTTCTAAAAAACTTTCTTCTATATCTAATATTAGTATAAAATCTGAAAATAGAAAAACATTTTTAAATTGTCATATTGTTATAAAAAAGGGTAAAAATATTAGTATAAATATTACATCAGCTGACAATTCTTCTGACGTATATAAAAATTTAGATGTTACTTATATATTAGAAGAAAAACCTTTAGCTGCAAAAAATCAACCTTTAACTAAAGAACGTATAAGTATTCAAATAAATAAAACAACAGATACACCTTATGAATTTAAAGATATTTCTATTGATTTAGATAATAATTGCTTTTTACCTAAAATAAGTAGTTTAAATGAACTTAGAAGAAACGCCTTAAAAATGGTTGAAGAATTTGCAATAAAAAATATTCAAAGAGAATGTGATGAAAAACAAATAAATAAAACTTTTGTAAATTTAGATAAAAAAATAAAGAGTTTAAGAACTTCTAAAGATAGCCATAAAACAAATTACAAAAAAGCATTAAAACTAACTATTTTAAATCCAGAACTCGATTACTCTGATTTACATAACATAGATAAAGTTTACATACCTTTAAAATATTTTTCTGAAAAAAAATATGAATCAATACTTGAAAAGTTATCTTCTAAATTTGACTTATATATTTACCTTCCTACTATTATAAAAGCTAATTATAAAAATATTTTATATAATAATGTAGATACAGCTATTGAAAAATATCATATTAAAGGATTTGTACTTTCAAATATTTCTAATATAATCTTTTTAGAAACTTTAAAAAATCTTAAAGACTTTGATTTAATTGCAAATTATACTTTTAATATTTTTAATTATTTAAGTGTAGATGTTGTAAAAAAGATGGGATTAAATACTTTCACAGTATCACCTGAATTAGATATAAAATCGATTTCTAATTTATGTAATATGAGTAATATAAAAAAAGAATTAATTGTTCACGGTAGAATTCCTGTACTTAATATGAATTACTGTGTTTTAGGAGAATCTACAAAATGTTATCCCGATTGTTCTGCTAAATGTAATTCTTCTAATAAATATTTTTTACAAGATCGTATGAAAGCAAAATTTCCTCTTATTCCTGACAATGTTCAAGCTGTAACAACAGTATATAATTATAGGGATTTATCTATCTCTCCTTTAAACGTTAATATTGATGTTGCACGTATTGATATTTTATATGAAAATATAGAAGAAATTAATGAAATAATTGATAATTTATAAAAAAACAAAGTGTTTTACATAAAACACTTTGTTTTTTGTTATATGAAATCTACTGATTACTACTTAACTTTATTATTAAGTCCATATTATCATCACGTGCAGCTTTATTTTTTCTAATTGCTCCACATTTTTTACATTTAAATATTATTACATATCCTTTTTTTGAACTTATTTCTAAACCGTATTGGCTCTAAATCACCATGACACTCTTCTTGCCTATCTCCTGGATTTTTATCTACATGTTTTGAATGCAAACAATAAGGGCAATGGTTTCTACAAGAATAACCTAGCTTTTTTACAGTTTTTCCACAATTATCACATATAAATTCTTCATCTATTTCATTAAATGTTTTCATTAATATTTAAAATTTCCTCCTCCTGTAAATTCTTTCAATATAGAATTTTTAGGTATCAATTCATTTGGAATTGATTTGAAATATTTTAATACATTTAGTAATCTTTTTGCTTCTGCATATTCTCTACAAGTATTTGGTATTTCTCTTAGTAAAGGTTCTGCTATCGGTTTTAAGGCTGCTATTTCATATATTAATGACGTATTAAATATACTATTAGCTTCTTCTTGGAATGGGAAAATATTTTTTTCTTCTCCTCTATTTACAGTAGGCCATGTATGAATTGTATGTTGTGCATCATATCCTCTAAATTGATAGTCTCTTACAATTCTTCTTATTAAGCGAGTATCTGTTGTTGATATTCTGTTATATCTATCTATGCTTAATACTGTTAACGCACTTGCATAAACTTTATATTTTTGTTCTACTGGTATTTGTTCTGTTAATTTATCATTTAAACAATGTATTCCTTCTATTACTAAAATTTGGTCTTTTTCTAATTTTAATTTATTACCTTTGTATTCTTTTTTTCCTACATGAAAATTAAATGTTGGCATTTCAACTTCTTCACCATTTAATAGACGTAATAAATGATCATTAAATAATTTTGTATCAACAGCTTCTATACATTCAAAATCATATTCTCCATTTTCATCTTTTGGATTATCTTCTCTTTCTACAAAATAATTATCTACTGATATTGTTACTGGTGTAATTTTATTTAATCTTAGTTGTAATCCTAATCTTTGTGCAAATGTTGTTTTCCCAGATGAAGATGGACCTGCAATTAACACCATTTTAATATTTTTATTTTTTGCTACTTTATTTGCAATTTCTGCTATCTTCTTTTCATGTAAAGCTTCTGCTAACATTATTGTTTCATCAATATCACCATTTTTAATTTTTGTATTTAAACGATGTAATGTTCCTAAGTTTAAAATTTTATGTATGTCTTTATATTCTTCAAATGCCCATGATAATTTTTTTTCTTTTAATTGTTTTGGCATTTTTAAAGGATTTTTTGAACTAGGATATTTTATTAAAAAACCATCTTTATATTTTACTAATTTAAATAATTTTGTTATTCCTGTTCTATTTCCTAATGTTCCATAACAATAATTATAATAATCTCCACAGTAATACATGCAAATTTTTTGATTTTCTTCTAAGTCATATTGTAACTTTCCTTTAACACTTCCTGTTTTTTCATAAAACTCTTTTGCTTCTTTTCTATTCATTGTTATTTTTTTAATTGGTAAGTTTTCTTCTACTATTTCATGCATTTTTTTATCTATTTCTTGTACCATTTCTTCAGTATTTTCTACTTTATCAATATTACAAAACATAGCATTTGCTAATTGATAATTAACATATAATTTTAATGGTGCATATAGTTCTTCAACAGCTTTACAAGCTATGTATACTAAAGTTCTTCTATACATCTTCATTCCTTCTTTTGAATTTATATCTATCAATTCAACTTCAGAATCCCCTTCTATCATATCTTGTAAATTTTTATATTCATTATTTACTATACTTCCTATTACTGGAAATTCACTATCTTCGATTTCATTCTTGAATAATTCACTTATTTTAGTTGGTTCTTGTATTTCTCTTGTTTCTCCTTTATATTTTATTTTCATATGTCTACCTCCTTAATTTGTTTTGTTAAAATGTCTATATGTGTTTATAATTTACTTATAAAATATTCAAACAATTTTTTAGTGTACTCATCATCTTCTATTGATTCTGGATGCCATTGAACCCCTATAAAAAATTTCTTATTCTTATCTTCTATAGCTTCAATTATATTATCATCACTAAATGCAACATGATCTAAGTCTGTTTTTAGTACACAGTCATTATGTCTACTGTTTACTTTTATTTTTGTACTTTTTAAAATTTCATATAATTTGCTGTTATCTTTTATAGTTACTTCGTGAACATATTTTTCAGTTTTATAATGTTTTTCTGTAACTACTTTTTCTTTTACTTCGCCATTAAATGACGCACCCATTATTTGCATTCCCAAACATATTCCTAATGTTGGTTTATCAATTTCGTGTAACTGTCTCATAAGAGTTTTATCTTCTTGACTTATTCCAGCTCCTCCTGGAAATACTGCTCCATCATATATGTTTATCATGTTTATTGCATCTTTTGCTGTTAAACATACTATGTTTATATCCCCATATTTTCTTAGACATGTTATTACTTCTTTTCCTACTCCATATAGAGGTATATGTCTTCCTCTATATATTTCTTCCTTATCTCTAAGTATTATTCCTACTGTTTTCAATTTATTACGCCTCCTTAAAACGTGTGCCGTTCATTATATCATATTTTATTATAAAATTCAAGTCAACTATTCTTATTTTTCATTTTTTAATACTATGTTTTAGCTTTATTGTTTTGGTATATTTCTCTATAAATTCTATAATTTCTTAAAATAGTTCTTACATATTTATTTGTTTCTTTAAAAGGTACTTTTTCTATATTACTACCATCTTTTTTTATAATTCCATCTTCTATCCATTTATTAACATTTCCTGTTCCAGCATTATATGCAGTTAAAGCTAATTCTATATTGTCATATTTTTCTATTAACTCTTGTAAATATTTTGTGCCAATATTTATATTTATATCTGGATCAAGTAATTTTTCTTTTACATTACTTTCATCTATTTGTAAACCTTCTTTAGAAGCTATTTCTATTGCAGTATCTTCCATTATTTGCATCAATCCAATTGCTCCTTTATGAGATTTTATTTTATTATCAAAATTACTTTCTGCTTTTATTACTGCTAAAATAAAATCTTCTTGTATGTTATACTCTTTTGCATATTTTTCTACTATTTCATTATATGTTCTAGGATAAATTATAGTTAATAATTTATCTTTGAATGAAAATATTATTAAAAATATTAAAACTATAACTATTAAAAATATTACCTTTTTGTTTTCCACTTAAGTTTTCTCTCCCTTTACTTACAATCATACCAATTGTCTGCTTCTGAAATTTCTACAATTAAAGGTACTTTTAATTCTGTTGCTGATTCCATTTCTTGTTTCATTATATCTTTTATCTTTTGTATTTCATTTTCTTCTACTTCTATCATCATTTCATCATGTACCTGCAAAACAATTTTTGATTTTAAATTTTCTTTTTTTATTCTTTTATAAACATTTATCATTGCTATTTTCATTATGTCTGCTGCTGTCCCTTGTATTGGAGTGTTCATTGCAGCTCTTGCTCCAAATTGACGAACCATATAATTATTTGATTTTAATTCTGGTATATATCTTCTTCTTAAAAATAAAGTTTCAACATATCCTTGTTCTTTCGCTTTTTCAGTTATGTTATCCATAAAAGCTTTTATTCCTGAATATTGTTCTAAATATTCTTCTATATATTGTTTTGCTTTTTTTCTTGGAATACTTAACTGATTCGCTAATCCAAAATCACTTATTCCATATACAATTCCAAAATTTACAGCTTTTGCATTACTTCTTTGTTCTTTACTTACTTCATCAATTGGTGTTCTAAACACCTTTGAAGCTGCTTGTTTATGAATATCTTCATTATTTTTAAAAGCTTCTATCATATGCTTATCTTCAGATACATGTGCTAATACACGCAATTCTATTTGAGAATAATCTGCATCTAAATATTTTTTTCCTTTTTCTGGTTTAAATACTTTTCTTACTCTTTTTCCTAGTTCAAATCTTGTTGGTATATTTTGTAGATTTGGTTCTGTTGAACTTATCCTTCCTGTTGCTGTAATTGTTTGATGGAAAAATGAATGTATTCTATGTGTTTTAGGATTTATATATGGTTTTAATCCTTCAACATATGTTGAATTCAATTTTACTAATTGCCTATAATCCAATATTTGCCCAATTATTGGGTCTTCCTTTTTTAATTTTTCTAATACATCTACATCTGTTGAATATCCACTTTTTGTTTTTTTAATAACTGGCAATTTCATTTTTTCAAAAAGAATCTCTCCTAATTGTTTTGTTGAATTTATATTAAATT
>CANQGV010000045.1 GCA_947623475.1 uncultured Clostridia bacterium
AACTTTCTCTTTAGCCTGTTTCTTCCATAAATCAAATTCTTTTTGAATAACTTTATTGTCTTTATATCTTTGTGCTGCAGCATTTAATTCTGCTTCCATTCTTTTGTTTTCAGCTTGTAATTCTTGTATTTCTTCTTGAGTATCACTTTCTGTTTGAGAAAGTTCTTCTACATGTTCATTTTTTTCAGATTTTACGACTTTTAATTGGTTTGTTACTGCTTGTTTAGTTTCTTTTGATGTGTCCAATTCTGTTTTATCTGTTTCTAATTGTTGTTTTGTAGCTTCTATTTCTTGTTTTTGCTTATCTATTTTTTCTATTAACTCTGAGTCATAAGAGGCAACTTCTGTTACAAGGAAATAATTTGAAATTAAGTCTGCTATGTTTTTTGAAGATAATAATACATCTAAATATGAAGTATCTCCAGCTTCATAAGAAGCTATCAATCTTTCATTTAATAATTTTTCTTGTTTTTTATAATCTTCTTCTGCTTTTTTTAGATTTTCTTCACTTTCTGATATTTTTTCAGTTAATTCATCTATTTTTTGATTTAATTCTGTTATTTGTGTTTCATAATCTGTTATTTTAACAGAAATATCTTCTACCTCTTTTATTGTATCAGATTTTTCAGCTCTTATATTATCTAATTGTTGCTGCTTTTCTTGTATTTTTTCTTTATTATTATTTATTTGACCCTGCGATGCAGCCATTACTATTGTAGTATTCATTGCTACTACAATTATAACTATCAACGCTAGTATTTTT
This sequence comes from uncultured Clostridia bacterium, assembly GCA_947623475.1. GTDB lineage: Bacteria > Bacillota > Clostridia > TANB77 > CAG-508 > CAG-269. The sequence goes on from CANQGV010000045.1 coordinate 764, forward strand.
GCTAATTCCTTTTTCATAAGTTTTCCTCCTATTCCCCTTCATTTTCTCAAGTATCTTTGTTTTCTTCTTGTCCTGGTATTAAACCATTTGTTATATATGGCATTGGATTTGTTACAACACCATTTATCCTTACTTCAAAATGTGCATGTGCTCCTGTTGAGTAACCTGTTGATCCTACTTTTAGTACAGGATCATTTCTTTTTACATATTGTCCTTCTTGTACTAAGATTTCAGAACCATGTGCATATAGTGTAGAAATTCCTCCACCATGATCTATCATTACCATATTTCCATATGCACCGTTATAACTTGCTTTTACTACTAGTCCATCATTTGCTGCTATAAAATTTGCTCCCATAGGTGCTCCTATGTCTACTCCTGTATGCAATTTGTATACACCAGTTATTGGGTGTGTTCGCATTCCATATTGAGAAGTTATTCTTGTATATCCTGGTACTGGCCATGCTAATTCTCCACCAATATATGCTATATCAAGTCCTTGTTTTGCTAAATCCAATATTTGTGCATTTATTTCATTAAATCTTAAATTGTATTCATCTATTTTTGTTTGTATTGCTTTTTCATCTTCTGACAACTGGGCTAAATAATTTTCTCTAATAGTTCTTGTGTTTTCAAGAACTTTTGCTGTTTTTACCTGATTTTGTTTTTTATCATTTAACTCATCTTGACTTTTATCTAGCTCTTGTTTGACTTCATCTATTTTATTTTTCTTTTCTGATGCTTCTTCTAACAACATTGTGTCATATTCTGCAATTTGAGTTACTAAGAAATAATTTGATAAAAAATCTGCTAAATTATTTGATGATAATATTACATCTAAATATTGTGTTTCTCCAGATTCATATATTTCTACCAATCTTTTTTCTAATAATCTTTTTTGCTTTCTATATTTACTTTCTGCGTTATCTAACTGTTGTTTTACTTTATTTATATCATTTTGTAGTACTTCTATTTGAGAATTTAATTCATCTATAGATTTTTGTGAGCTTTCTATTCTTTCATCTATTTTTTGTATTTGTTGTAGGTTAGCTGTTAACTCACTTTGAACTACTTGTAATTCTTCTTCTGATTTTTCTATTTGTTTTTTTATATTATCTTGTTCGTCTTTCATGTTATAATCTGTCGCTAATGATATTATACTGAAACTACAAATGATAAAAGCTAAAACTCCACATAAAATCTTACGCATGTTTTCTCCTTTATACTTTCAAATATTTTCTCATTGAAATTATACTTCCTAATGCTCCAATACCAATTCCTAATAACATATATACTACTATAATTGAGTTGAACATTTCTGAAAATGTTACTAAACTCATATTTATTACTTGCATAAATTGTACATTAACTAGTTTTTCTGCAATTGCTGTGTATGCTAGTCCTACTATTGTTATAGATATTATACTTGCAAATATTCCTATTATCATACCTTCTACTATAAATGGCCATCTAATAAAATTATTAGTCGCCCCAACATATCGCATTATTGAGATTTCTTTTCTTCTTGCATGAACTGTTAATTTAATAGTATTAGATATTATGAATACTGATATTATAATTAACAATGCTAGTATTATTCCTGTTACTATTTTTACACCATTTGCTAAACTTATTAGTGTTGATACTGTTTCATCACTACTTGTAATTCTTTTTATGTTGTCAAAATCGCTTATTTTCTTTTGGATGTCTTTACTTAATGTTAAATCTGTTAATGTTACTATGTATGATGCTGGGAAGATATTATTTTCTTCAAATCCAGCAAGTAAATCACTTTGTTCTTTAAATTTTTCTTTCATTTGATTTAGTGCATCTTCTTTTGATCTATATTCTACAGTACTTACTCCTTCAAGTTTTTTTATTTTATCTCCTATTTCTTTAACTTCATCGTCTGTTGCCTCTGTTTCTATAAAAACTTGTATTCCTTGATCTGATTCTATTTGTTCGACAAAATGATTGATATTTTCTCCTAATGCTAGAAAAATACCAAAAATTATCATTGTTGCACACATAATCATTAGTGATGCACCTGTCGATTTTTTATTTTTAAATACATTGGAAAAACCTTCTCCAATTAAATACCCAAACCTATTATACTTCAAAGTCATACCCACCTTTACTATCATCTCTTACTATTACGCCTTTATTTATTTGAATAACACGTTTTTTCATTTGATCAACTACATCCTTCGCATGTGTTGCTACTACTACTGTTGTTCCTCTCATATTTATGTCATTTAATAAATTCATTATATCCCAAGCTGTTTCTGGGTCTAAATTTCCTGTAGGCTCGTCTGCTATTAGCATTGATGGATTGTTTACTAACGCTCTTGCTAATGCAACCCTTTGTTGTTCTCCTCCTGATAATTCATGTGGATACATTTTTGCTTTTGCACTTAAACCAACTAGTGATAATACCATTGGAACTTGTCTTCTTATATGTCTTGGTGTTGCTCTTACTATATACATAGCATATGCAACATTGTCATACACCGTTTTATCTGGTAGTAAACGGAAGTCTTGGAATACTACTCCCATACTTCTACGTAAATATGGTATTCTACTTGGTTTTAAATATGTTGTGTCTTTTTTATTTATTATTATATTTCCTGATGTTGGCTCTTCTTCTTTTAATATTAATTTTATTAATGTTGATTTTCCACTTCCTGAAGTTCCAACTAAAAATGCAAATTCACCTTTTCCTATTACGAAGTTAGCATTTTGAACTGCTATTGTTCCTGTATCGTATTTTTTACTTACGTTTCTAAACTCTATCATTTTTTTGTTTCTCCTTAACTCAGAATACTCCCCATAATATATTTATTATCTATCATATCATAACAATAAATACATTTTTTTGCAATAGTTTTTTTCAAATTAGAGCCTTTGTAATATTATTTTAATATTTTCTTAATATTTGGTTAATATTTTTTACATTTTAAATCTAATTAACCTTCTTTTTTTATTTCATCTATTATACTTTTAGCTGATATTCCAAAATACTCTACCAATTCTTGTGCTTTTCCTGATTTTCCAAATGTATCTTTTATTCCCATTCTTGTTAATTTAGTTGGATATTTTTCTGTCAATACTTCTGATATTGCTGAGCCTAATCCTCCTATTATACTATGATCTTCCACAGATATTAATTTTTTAGTTTCTTTTGCACATTTTATTATCATTTCTTTATCTATTGGTTTTATTGTATGAACATCTACTACACGTACATTTATTCCTTCTTCTTTTAACTCTTCTTGTGCTTTAATTGCTTCTGAAACAGTTATTCCTGTTGCAAATATTGTTGCTTCTGTTCCTTCACCTATTTGTATAGCTTTTCCTATTTCAAATTTTTCATTTTCTTCATAAATTATAGGTGTTGCAAGACGAGCTAAACGTAAATATACTGGTCCTTTTATTTTTGATATTTCTTCTATTGCCCATTTTGTTTGTGTATCATCAGATGTTGATAAAACTGTCATATTTGGTAATGTTCTCATAAGTGCTAAATCTTCTAACATTTGATGTGTTGCTCCATCTTCTCCTACAGTTACTCCTGCATGTGTTGCACATATTTTTACATTTAATTTTGGATAACATATGCTATTTCTAACTTGGTCATATGCTCTTCCTGCTGCAAATACTGCAAATGTACTTACATACGGTATTTTTCCACAAGTTGATAAACCTGCAGCTGTTGACATCATATCTTGTTCTGAAATTCCCATATCAAAAAATCTTTCTGGAAATTCTTTTGCAAATAAATCTGTTTTAGTTGCACCTGATAAATCAGCATCTAATACAACTATGTTTTTATTTTTTCTTCCTAATTCTAATAAAGCTTCTCCATAACTTTGACGTGTTGCCTTTTTTTCTTCTTTCATTATTTAGCACCTCCTAATTCTTCCACAGCTTCATTATATTGTTCTTCATTTGGAGCTTTTCCATGCCAACCTACTTGATTTTCCATATATGAAATTCCTTTTCCTTTGATTGTTTTTGCTATTATACAAACTGGTTGACCTTTAATATTTTTAGCTACATCAAATGCATCTATTATTTCTTGAATATTATGTCCATCAATACATATGATTTTAAATCCAAATTCTTGAAACTTTTTATCTATTGGATATGGACTCATTACATTTGATACTTCTCCGTCTATTTGAAGGTTATTATTATCTACTATTACACATAGATTATCTAATTTGTATTTACTTGAAGTCATAGCAGCTTCCCATACTTGACCTTCTTCTATTTCTCCATCTCCTAAAATACAATAAACTCTATAATTTTTATTGTCTAATTTTCCAGCTATTGCCATTCCATTTGCTGCTGACAACCCTTGTCCTAGTGATCCTGTTGTCATATCAACACCTGGTATATTTTTCATGTCTGGATGTCCTTGCAATCTTCCTTTTAAACTTCTAAAGGTTTTTAATTCTTCTATAGGGAAAAATCCTCTATTTGCAAGTGTACTATATAGTGCTGGAGAAGCATGTCCTTTTGATAAAACTAATCTATCTCTGTCTTCCCATTTTGGGTCTTTTTCGTTTACATTCATTTGATTAAAATATAATACTGTTAAAATATCTGCTATTGAAAGTGATCCTCCTGGATGTCCTGAACTTGCAGAATATACTTCTTCTATTATTCCTTTTCTTATTTCTTTTGCTTTTTCTTTTAACTCGCTAATATCTGTTATTTTCAAGAATATCACACCTTTCTTATGTTAAAAATGTTGTATTTTAAATTAAAAGGGTAGATACACTTTTAGTACCTACCCCTCTCTGTTTTTATATTTTATATTTTATTTTTATTTGTGTCAACCTTTTAATCAATAATCTTTATATAATATTGCATTAAAAATTTAGTTATAATATAATTTATAGTAAAATAATCTATACCTTAAAATAGGAGTAATTAAAATGAGTAGTAAAGAATATTATGATAATACAGAAAATAAAGAGCCAACAAAATTACTAAAATATTTTGTTAATAAAATTTCAAATAATCCAGGAAATGCAATAGAATTAGGTTGTGGTGCTGGAGTAGATACTGTTTTTCTAATAAAAAATGGTTGGAATGTACTAGCAATTGATGCATCTGATACAAAGCAAGAATTATCAACAAATTATCTAAAGAAGAATTGGAAAGATTTATGTTTTTGCAACAAACTTTTGAAAACGTAGAATTAAATAAAGTCAATTTAATTGTAGCATTTTATAGCATTCCATTTTGCAAAAAATCAGAATTTAAAGATTTTTGGAATAAAATAGAAAATAGTATTTTACCTGGTGGCTATTTTGTAGGAAATTTTTTTGGAGTGAATGATGAATGGAATACTGATGAAAAAAGAAAGAATATGATTTTTCTAACTACAGATGAAGTCTCAAAGTTGTTTAATAATTTTGAAATTATAACTTTTAAAGAATTTGAAAAAGATGGAACAACTGGGTTTGGAAAATTAAAGCATTGGCATCTTATAAATGTAATAGCTAAAAGAAAATAATTATAGAAAAGGATGGTGTATTATGTTTGAAAAAACTATTGAAAATTTGAGTAAAAGTCTAATCAAAAGTACTCAAGAAATAATTAAAATTCCAAGTGTACATAGTGAAAGCAATAATCAGTCAAAACCTTTTGGAGAAAATATTGCAAAAGCTTTAGATTATACTTTAAAATTAGGTGAATCTTTAGGTTTTAGAACAAAAAATATTGATGGTTATTGTGGTTATATTGAATTTGGTGAAGGTGATGAAATAGTCGGAATTATAGGTCATCTAGATGTAGTTCCTGAAGGTGATGGATGGACCTTTCCTCCTTTTAGTGCAACTATTGACAATGGAAAACTTTACGGTAGAGGTGCAATTGATGACAAAGGTCCTGTTATGGCCTCTTTATATGCAATGAAAGCAGTTGCAGAAAATTGCAAAGTTCACAAACGTGTACGTCTCATTTTAGGTCTTAATGAAGAAAGAGATTGGAAGTGTATTGAATATTATAAAAGTCATGAGGAACTTCCTACAGTTGGATTTAGTCCTGATGCAGACTTTCCATGTATTTATGCTGAAAAGGCTATTGTAAGTTATTATTTAAATATGACTTATTCTGCTAATGAAAAAATTTCAATAGTTTCTATTGATTGCAATAACAATGCTATAAATGTCGTTCCTAAATTTTGTAGTGTTGCTTTACATATAAATCCAGATGAAGTCTCAATTCATAGTTTAATAAATTTTGTTCAAAACTTAATTTATGAGAATAATTATGATATGGAAATAAATATGAATGATGATACAACAGTTACAATAGTTTCTAATGGTGTTCAAGCACATGCTGCTCACCCTAATTTAGGAAGAAATGCTATTTCACCTCTTATAATTATGTTGAATCATATTTTTACTGAATACAATTGTAAAAACGAACTAGTAGAATTCTTTTCTAAATATATTGGAAACAAATATACAGGAGAAGATTTAGAAATAAATTTTGAAGATGAATCTGGAATCCTTACACTTAATACTGGAGATTTTAAATTAGAAAATGATGTTCTAAAAATTGGTATGAATTTACGTGTCCCAGTTCACACAGATATTGATTTAGTTGAACATACTTTTAATAAATATCTTGATGAGTTTCCTAATGTTACTTTAACAATGGAAAAATATCAAGCACCTTTGTACATTTCTAAAGATAATAAATTGGTAAAGACTCTTTGTAATATTTTTAATGAAGAAACTCATTCTAATTCTGAGCCTATTGCAATTGGTGGTGGAACTTTTGCTAGAGCTTTTAATAACTGCGTTTGTTTTGGTACTAACTTTCCTGGACATAAAGATATGTGTCACCAAACCGATGAATTTATTGAAATTGAAAATTTAATTCTTGCTTGTAAAATTTATGCAAGGGCTATTTATGAACTTTGTGAAGATTAAAATTTATAACTAAAAGGCTTTGTTAAAATTAAAGAATTTAACAAAGCTTTTTTATTATACAAATAAACGCAAAAAAAACGCCCCGCCTTAGCCGTAAGATGTCTTGAATTTTTAAGGACCTGCTCCTAAAAACAGGTGGGTGCCTACCATAATACTCATGGGCTTCTCACTATATAATGTGAGCTTGCACGCCATATTCTGAGATCAGCCCCTCTTAATGTGTGTTGGTTCTAAAAATTCTTTCTGTACGCACTATGCAGGGTGTTTTTCTATATAAATCTTATATTTTCTTATTATTTAGCTTAATAAAATTCTATCACTTTTTTACTATAAAGTCAATACTTATTCTTCCATTTTAGCACCTATATTTTGTATATATTCTTCTTTCCCTTCTTTGTCATAATAAAGCACATCTAGGTCTTCTGTTAAAAAGTATGTATCCTTAGAGCCTTCTCCTTTTCCGTATTCATAATCATTTGATCCTATAACCTTTTTTGTGTTTACTTTTCCTTCTCCATCTATGTATTCATTCTCTCTTAAATACTTTAGATATTCACTCTTATCTGTATAAGATGTTTGAAGTAATAATAGACCATCTACAATATTGTCGTCAAAGCTCATTTTTGCACTACTTATAAACTCATCAATTTGACCATTATCTTTAATTTGAGTAACTATTACTACTCCTGTTATTATCATTAGAACTATTATTGTTATTGCTAAAACTACTAATGTAACTCCTTCTTGTTTTTTCATTTTTTATCCTTTCCTTTCACTTTTTTCAAAGGTATATATTTTTATTATTCTTATTATATATGTTTATTGGGTTTTATACAATATCTTTTTGAAAATTGTTCAATTTTAATCTCATAAAATTATAGTAACTTTTTTCGTACAAAATACATATATTTTAATAGATTTTGTTGACATGTCAAAAAAATAGGAATAGTATTATAATCAAAGTATTTAAATATTTAGATGTGTTAATAATAAGGAGGTTATATAATGCAAAAGAATTATAAGATTGCTGTTGTAGGTGCAACAGGTGTTGTCGGAAGAACAGCTTTAAAAGTACTAGAAGAAAAGAATTTTCCAAATACTACATATATTTTATTTTCTTCAGAAAAGTCAGCTGGAAAAAAAGTTGAATTTCTAAATAAAGAATATATAGTTTATGAATTAAAGGAGTCTTCTTTTGAGCTAGGTTTTGATTATGCTATATTTTGTGCTGGAGGAGAAACTT
>CANQGV010000046.1 GCA_947623475.1 uncultured Clostridia bacterium
ACTATGTTATGATGATTATTATATAAATTTTTATTCATAAGATTGATATAATAATTATCAGAATTTGGCTGAAAATCACTTTTAACAAAATTTTTATCATTATCTACGTAATCAATAGAGTAAGTTTCTAATGGTGGTAAATTGTTCTTTTGACAATAATCAGAAGCAAACTTTGAAATTATACTTGAATCTAGACCTCCTGATAAAAAAGTACATAAGGGAACATCAGATACTAATTGTTTAGTAATAGCATCATTTAAAAGATATTTTAAAGTAGCTGTAGTCTTAGCCAAATTATCGTCTTGCTTTTTTGATTCTAATTTCCAATATCTTTCGATATGTAAACCAGATTGATTATAAATAGCAAAATGTGCAGGTTTTATTTCAAAAATATTTTTAAAAATTGTAGTTCCTAAAGTGTGTGCAGGACCAATTCCAAATAATTCAGACAATCCTTGAGAATCTATTTTTTTTTCAACAAGTGGGTGTGCAAATAAAGCTTTTATTTCTGAAGCAAAAATAAAGTTTCCATCAACTTCAGTATAGAAAAAAGGTTTTACACCAAAATGATCTCTGCACATAAATAGTTGCTGATTTTTAGAATCCCATATAGCAAAAGCAAAAATACCATTTAAAGATGGAATAATAGATTTTCCAAAAGTAATGAAACTTTTTAAAAGTATTTCTGTATCAGAATATGAAGTTAGCTCTACATTGTGTTCTAATAATTTTTTATTTAATTCATCAGTATTGTAAATTTGTCCATTATATACAATAGTGTATTCACCAAAAGAATATTTTACTGACATAGGTTGTTTTCCACCTTCAGGATCTCTTACTATTAATCTTCTGTGTCCTAATGCAACATTTTTGTCTAAATAGTATCCAAATTCATCAGGACCTCTTTTAGAAATTGTTTCATTCATCTTCATTAAGATGTTTTTTTCATTTGAAATATCCTTTTTGTAGTTGATAAAGCCAACTAAACCACACATAAAATCCCTCCATAATAATGTATAATAATTAGTATATGCAACAATAATTAAAAAATTTCAATAAAAAGCCCAATAAAATTTGACAAAACGCAAAAATCAATGTATAATATTTTAGTGAAAAAAATGAATTTTGATATATAGATATCATTGAACAAGGAGGGAATAAAATGGCACAACCAAAAAGAAGATGGTCAAAAGCAAGAACTCATAAAAAAAGATCAACATGGAAAAAAGATCAACCAAATTATTCAACTTGCCCACATTGCCATGAACCAATATTACCACATAGAGTTTGTTCAAATTGTGGATATTATAATGGAAAAGAAATAGTGGCAAAAAAGGAAAAAGAAAACAAAAGTGCATAGTTAAATAAGGACTTAAAAACTAAAGATAATTGAGTACGAATGAACAATAATATGTGTTCAACGTACTTGATTTTTTAGATTTTATCTTTATATTAACCGATTAAGGAGGATGTAGAATGAAAGAGTTTGAAACTAGCAAACTAATAATTAGAAGTTTTAAAGAAGATGATGCAAAGGAAATTCTTGAAAATTGGACTTATGATGGTAAGGAAAAGAGAAAATATAATCCAAAAGCATGTGAAGATTTAGAAATGATAAAAGTACAATTAAAATCTGCTATAAAATTATCAGATGAAGGATATCAAACTTGGGCAATTCAAGAAAAAGATTCTAAAAAACTGATTGGTTTTGTTAGTGCAAATGAAGTATCAGTAGAAGAAGCTTTATGTGGATTTGTATTTCACATTGAAAGCTTATGTAAAAACAAAGAGCATCTAAAAGAAGCACTAGAAACAATTTCTGATTATTTATTATTTGAAGATGATTTTGATATTTTAACTACTAAACTAAGTGATTCTAAAAATGAAGAAACATCAAAAACAGTAGAGGTTTTAGAAGAAATTGGAATGAAACAAGAAGGTAGGTTAAGAAATCGTATATTAAATAGAAAAACCAATAAAATTGAAGATTTATTGATATTTTCTTTGATGCGTGAAGATAGAGAAATTTTACAGGCTTTGTAAGTTTTAATAAATGAAAATAGAAAAAATGTATATAATAATATTATGAACTTTTTTGTTCATAATATTATTTTTTTTAGGGAGGAATATTATGGAAAGAAAACAAATAATAAATTGTACAGTAGGTAGTTGTGCATATAACAATGGTGAAGAAAATTTGTGTGAATTAAAATCAATTCATGTTGCACCATTAGATGATGTTGAAACTAAAACACCAGATGAATCAATGTGTGCTAGTTATGAATGTGATGAATGTGAATAATAAAAAAATCTCTTGACAGGGAAGAAAATTAGAAATAAAATACTAACATAGAAATTTTGTAAGGTGGAAACCGGAAATGGAGGGAAATATGTTAGTAACAACTGAAGAGATGTTTAAAAAATCAATGCAAGGTAAATATGCAATAGGAGCTTTTAATATAAACAATATGGAAATTATTCAAGGAATTATGGATGCAGCTAATAAAGCTAAATCACCAGTTATTTTGGAAGTATCATCAAGTGCGATAAAATATGCAAGAATAGGATATATAATGAAAATGATAGAGGCAGCAGTAGAAGAATATCCAGATGTACCAGTTGCACTACATTTAGATCATGGTCCTGACTTTGAAACATGTAAAATGTGTGTTGATGCAGGTTTTACATCAGTTATGTTTGACGGATCTAAATATGACTTCGAAGAAAATGTACAAAAAACAAAAGAAGTGGTAGAATATGCACATAGCAAAGGAGTAGTAGTAGAAGCAGAACTTGGAAAATTAGCAGGAATAGAGGATGATGTAAATGTAGCATCAAATGAAGCTATGTATACAGATCCAGAACAAGCAAAAGAATTTGTTGAAAGAACAGGATGTGATTCATTAGCAATAGCAATTGGAACAAGTCATGGGGCATATAAATTTAAAGGTGAAGCTAAATTAAGATTTGACATCTTAAAACAAGTAAAAGAGTTAATTCCAAATACTCCAATAGTATTACACGGAGCTTCAACAGTAGTACCTGAACTATTAGAAACATGTAACAAATTTGGAGCTGATATTCCAGGAGCTAAAGGTGTTCCAGATGAAATACTACATGAGGCAAGTGTATCTGGAATCTCAAAAATTAATGTTGATACAGATTTAAGACTTGCAATGACAGCTGGAATAAGAAAAGTATTTGTAGAACAACCAAATGCATTTGATCCAAGAAAATATTTAGGAGCAGCAAGAGATTTAATAGAAGAAACAGTTTATCATAAAATGACAAATGTATTTGGATCAAGCAACAAAATATAATATTGTACAATAAAGCTGAAAATAAGCTGTTATTATAAATTTCATAATAACAGCTTATTTTTAATAATTTTGTTTTTTAATAATTGTATTTATTTGTTTATTAGCATCCTTTTTAGCTAAATCTTGTCTTTTATCATATAGTTTTTTACCTTTTCCAATACCTAATTTTAATTTAACATAGCTATTTTTAAAATACAAAGAAATAGGAATAAGACTATATCCTTTTTGCTTTGTTAATCCAATTAATCTATTTATTTCTCTTCGATTTAATAAAAGTTTTCTATCACGAATAGGATCTTTATTATATATATTTCCATGTTCATAAGGACTGATATGCATTCCACTTATAAAAACTTCACCATTACGAATATAAGCATAAGAATCTTTCATATTTACTTTACCAGTTCTTATAGATTTTATTTCTGTACCAAATAATACTATTCCAACTTCTAAAGTATCTTCAATTGAATAGTTAAAAAATGCTGTTGGATTTTTGGCAATTGTATTTTCATTTTTCTTTTTCACTACATAACTCCTTTCAAACTAAAAATATTATAACATAACAAAAAAACTATGTAAATAAAAAAGCTCTCTCCATAAAATATGAGAGAGAGGTTATATTATTCATTTGTGTCAAAATTATCTCTAGATTGAGCTACATAGTACCAAACTAAAGCTATAATAGCTATTGCAGCAATTGCCATAATAATCCAAGTCCAAGTAGTGGCTGTCATTCCCATTAAAGTTGCTTCACCATTGTCATTAGTACTTGTTCTAACAGCCATATAGTCATTATTGTTATTGTCATCATTATTTGTCATATCTGTAGAATTAGCTGAATCAGTCATTTCATTTGATTTATTTTCAATAGCTCCAGTTACATTTTTAGAAGTATTTGCAGCATCTCTAGCACCTTCTTCTATTGCATTTTCAGCTCCACCAACTGCGTTTCTTACATCATTTACTGCATTAGTTGCTTTGTTTTTCATTAAAGATTCATTTTCAGCACCAAAACTTAAACAAGCAACAGAAGTAATTAAAAGCAAAGTTATAAAACTGACTATAATTTTTTTGTTCATTAATTTATCCTCCTATTTTATATTTACAATAATATTATTTAAAAAATTTGATAAAAATATACTTGAAAAAAAATGTAAAAAAAAAAGACGTTTTATAACGTCTTTTACAAAATTTATAATTAATTTTTTAATCTAATCATTATTGCTATTGCTAATAATATTAGTAATAATCCAATTACTATTAATATTATTGATAAAATATCACCTAATTGTATACCACTATCTTCATCATCTGGAACACTACTTACACTAGTAGAAGCTGTACTTGTTGAAGCATTTGAATTTGTATTTGAAGTATTTGATGAATTATTAGAACTATTTGATGAATTAGAAGAATTACTTGAATTTCCTGAACTTTCAATATTGCCTAATTCATTTTCATCACTTGAAACATCTTCACTTTCATTTGTATTAGTAGATTGATCTTCATCAAACATTGAATTTGAAGTTATTAAATCTTCATCTTGTAAATCTGAATCTAATGCATAAACATTATTACTTAAAAAAGCAAAATGTACAATAAACATTATAAAAAATATAGTTATTAAATTTCTAATTATTTTTATCATAAGAATTCCTCCATAATTACATGACATTTTCATATAATATGATAACACAAACAATAAAAAAAAGTCTAGTATAAAATGAAAAAAATTTAAAAATAAGTAAAAAATAACTATAAAACCTAGACAAAAAATTCTTTTTAGAATAAAATATTGATGAAAAGATAGGATGTTGAAAGGAAGATACAAATGATCGTTGAACAATTAGTTTTTGTAGTAATAGCATTTGCAATATTTGTATATATGTTTTTTAAGATGATGAGACAAAGTGATATTAGCTATATTATAATATTAGTTTTAGAAACTATAGGTATTGCATTAAACTTTTTAGAAGTCCTTTTTGGTGTGAAATTAAATATTGTATTTGTTATAATAAAATATATTTTAGCAATAATTATTCCTATTTTTGTAATGATTATAGAAACAAGAGGAAAAACACTTGCAGAAATATATAATATTTATATGGTTAAAAGTTTAATAAAGTTAGAAAATACTAAAAAAGCTAAAAAGATTCTATTACAATTAACAAGTAAATATCCAAACAATTATGAAGCACATAGATTATTAGCAGAAATGTATGAAAAAGAAGGTGGAATGAGAAAAGCTATAGATGAATATGTACAAGCTATAGATATATATAAACAAGATTATGACTCTTTCTATAGAGTAGCACATTTATTAACTTATTTAGATAGAAAAGATGATGCAACTCAAATGTTAACTACTTTATTAGAAAAGAAACCAGATTTTTACGAAGCAACTATTTTATTAGGAGATCTTTTAATTGAAAAAGGAAGTTATAAAGAAGCAGTAGGAATTTATCAAGATGCATTAAGATATAATCCAACAAGTTTTGATATAAATTATAATTTAGGTATTGTGTATACAATGTTAAATGATTTTCAAAATGCAAAAGTTTGTTATGAAAAAGCAGCAGAATTAAATGCTTTATCATATACAGCAAAATATTCTTTAGCTGAAATTGAATTGATATATAAAAACTTAGAAGAGGCTGAGAAGAAATTTTTAGAAGTAATAGAAAGTGAAGAACTTTCTGCAGATGCATATTGTGAATTAGCAAAAATACATTTAATAAAAAATGATAAAGATACAGCAATTAAATATGCAAATGTTTCAATAGATATTGATGCAAAAAGAATGGTGAAAAAGATAAAAGCAGATCCGATTTTTATACCAATTTTAGCAAAACTAACAATACCATTTAATCTAGAACATAAAGATGAAAATGAAGAAGCTATAAATAAAGACAAACAAAAAACAAAAATAAATGAAAAAGATTTAAAAGTAAAAGAACATTTAGAAGAAGTAATTGATATAACAAGAAATTTAAGTTATACTGATATAAATTTATTAAAAAAAGAAGAATACAAAAAAGAAATTCAAAGCGATGAAAAAAATAAAAAAAGACTTTTAGATAAAGAACAAAGAGAAAAACAATAAAATAGTTTCATAAAATCTCCAAAATTCAATATAATAAGAATAAGATATTATATAAGAAAAGGAGATTTTTTATGAGTACAAAATTTTCCATAATTGGTGGAGACTTAAGAATTATAAAGCTTGCACAAATACTTGCAAAAGATGGAAACGAAATATTTACTTATGGATTAGATAAAGCAAAGGAATTAAAAAATGAAAATATTGTTTTTTGTGATACATTAAATGAAGCAATTGAAAGTTCAGAAATAATAATAGGACCTATTCCGTTTTCAAGTAATGGAATAGAAATAAATGCACCTTTTAGTGATGAAAAAATAGAAATAAAAGATATAATTCATAATTCTAATGGAAGAATGATAATTGCAGGAGCTATAAATAAAGATGTTTATGAAATGCAAAAAAATGAAGATGAAGAATGTATAAAAATAGTAGACATTATGAATAGAGAAGAGTTAGCAGTATTAAATACAATTTCGACAGCTGAAGGTACAATAGAACTTATGATAGCAAATACAAATAAAATTTTACATGGAGCAGAGGTCCTTATTTTAGGTTTTGGTAGAGTTGCTAAAACTTTAGCAAATAAAATAAATGCACTTTCTGCAAAAGTAACATGCGCAGCAAGAAAAGAAAAAGATATTGCTTGGATAAAAACTTATGGTTATAAAGAAACAAATATAAATGAGTTATCAAATGAAAAACTTCAAAAATACGATTTTATTATAAATACAGTTCCAAAATTAATATTAAATGAAGAATTATTAAGTGGAATAAAAAAAGAATGTTTAGTAATAGATTTAGCTTCTAAACCAGGAGGAATTGACAGAAAATCAGCTAAAGAAAAAGAAATTAACTATATATGGGCATTAGCATTACCAGGTAAAATAGCACCTGTAACAACAGCAGAGTTTATTAAAGATACAATTTATAATATATTAAGAAAGAGGTAAAAAAGATGGGAATATTTGAAGCAATAATTTTAGGAGTTGTACAAGGATTAACTGAATTATTACCAATATCTAGTTCAGCTCATTTAGCATTAATACCATGGATTTTTAATTGGAATATACCAGAAAGTTTTGATGTAGCATTACATTTTGGTACATTACTTGCTATAGGAATATTTTTCTTTAAAGATTGGGTAAACTTAATAAAAGGTGGTTATAAGCAAGTTGTAAAGAAGGAAAAAACAACAGAAGGAAAAATGTTTTGGTATTTAGTAATAGCAACTATACCAGGAGGTATAATAGGATTCATATTAGATAAATGTGTAGGAGATTCATTAACACAAATGCCATTACTTATAGCAATAGCTTTAATAGTAATGGGTATAATTCTTTACATAGTTGATAAGAAAGCACCATCAGAAACAGAATATGAAAAAATGAATTTTAAACAAACATTTTTGATAGGATTATCACAAGCTTTAGCATTTATACCAGGAGTTTCACGCTCAGGAGTTACAATGACAACTGGTAGAATGTTAGGAGTATCAAGAGAATCAACAGCTAAATATTCATTTCTATTATCAACACCAATAGTATTTGCTGCTACTTTATTTAAAATAAAAGACTTTGTATTTAATATACCGTTTTTTGTAGGGGTATTTGTAAGCTTTCTAGTAGGCTTAATTGTTATTAAATTTTTATTAGATTATTTAAAAAAAGGAAGCTTCAAAGTTTTTGCTATATATAGAGTTGTTGTAGGAATTTTCATAATAGGATTATTTTTGACAAGAATGTAAATTAAGAATAAATGATGCAAACACAAATTATTATTAAAATAAAGTTTGCATCATTTTTTATATTAAATAAATAATCTTATTTTATTACATATATTTTTAGTTTTCACAGCCACAGTCATTATTACTTAAAGGCATTTGTATATTATTATTTGTACACATTCCATTCATATAGTGTCTTTTTTCTGCTAATCTATCATGAACTCTATTTAAAGCTTCACCAAATCTTTGGAAGTGTACAACTTCTCTTTGCCTTAAATAACGTAATACATCTACTACATCAGCATTATCTCGGCAAAGGTCTATTAGTTTTTCATATGTTGCACGAGCTTTTTGTTCTGCTGCTAAATCCTCTTGGAGATCTGCGACAGGATCACCTTTAACAGCTATATAAGCAGCTGTAAATGGAACACCTGAAGCTGAAGCAGGATATATACCTAAACCATGGTCTGTATAGTAAGGTGCTAAACCGGATTTATCAATTTCTTCTATAGAAGCATTTTTAGTCAATTGGTGTACAATTGTACCAACCATCTCTAAATGTGCTAATTCTTCAGTACCTATATCATTTAAAATTGCTTTAGCATTTTCATCAGGCATTCCAAAACGTTGAGATAAATATCTTAGAGATGCAGCAAGTTCACCATCTGGTCCACCATATTGAGATATTATAACTTTTGCAAGTCGTGGATCAGTAGTTTTAATATTGATAGGGTATTGCAACATTTTGTTATAAGTCCACATTAATAATCACTTCCTTCCCATGGCCAAGGTCCTTCTAACC
>CANQGV010000047.1 GCA_947623475.1 uncultured Clostridia bacterium
GTTAATGTATTATCATCAATAAAACTTTCACTTTCCCATAAGTCTTTCATAATATCTTCTCTTGACACAATTTTATCTCTATTCTCTACTAAAAATTTCAATATTTTAAATTCATTTCTCGTTAAGTCAATTTCCTTTTTATTTTTGATTACTGTATTTTTTGATATATTTATTTTAAATTGATTGCAATCAATTATTTCCCAGTTATTTTTATTATTAGTTCTTCTTAATAATGAAGTTATTTTTGCCAATAGTATTTGTATGTTAAATGGTTTTGTTATATAATGATCTGCTCCATAATTTATACTTAACAATTCATCTATTTCATTATCTCTACTAGTTATAATTATAATTGGTAAGTTCGACTTTTTTCTAATTTCTCTACAAATGTATTCACCATCTGTTTCTGGTAAATTTATATCTAATAATAGTAGTTCAGGATCTATACTTAAAATTTCTTCAATTGTATTTTGAAATCTTTTTAGTGTTTTTACTTCATATCCATTATTATTTAAAAATATCTCTAATTCATTTCTTAATTTTTCATCATCTTCTACTATT
Source organism: uncultured Clostridia bacterium (assembly GCA_947623475.1). Lineage (GTDB taxonomy): Bacteria > Bacillota > Clostridia > TANB77 > CAG-508 > CAG-269. The sequence continues at coordinate 562 of CANQGV010000047.1, forward strand.
AAAATTTTAGATCGTTTTTGCATTATATAGTCACTTCCTTTTTTATATAATTAGCTTTATTAAAAATTATTATAGCATAGATTACATTAAAATAACCTTACAAGTTTGTAAGGTTATTTTTTACCTTTATTCATAAATTTTCTAATAGAGATATGTACATAATTTTATTCAGATATTTTTACATATTTTTCATCTTTTACTATCAGTTCATCTCCAACATTCCAATCTGGATGTTCTTCTCTATTTTCTGTGTATTTTACATTTGTTTTTGTATCACATATTTGAATGTTATTATTTTCTATTTTAGTCACTTTATATTTTCTTCCATCTTCTAATTTTAAATTAAAATATAATGGCTCTAATATGCTCCAAGCCCTGTTACTTAATTCTACTTTTTGAGTGTATAAACTAAAGTTTCCATTTTCAAATTTAACATTATCTCCTAATTCTAAATCTGGAATTTCCTTTTGTATCTTCTCTTTTTCCACATTTACTTGCTCTCCTGTGGATGATTTTATAAGAGTCGCTTCATTTTTACTTTCTCTTAATTCATATACAACATATATTTCGCCTTCATCTAATTTAACTTCTTTATTGTTTAATGCTTTTCCTAATTCTTCTATAAAGTTTGTAACAAATTTACTCTCTTTTATTTTGTTTACTGCATTATTTAAGTCTAAATCCAATCATATCACCTTCTTTTTTACTTTATTCTTTCCAATTTTCTCCTGTTGCATAGTTTATACCTACTCCTGGTTGTACATTGTATACATAGACATTAAAGCAAACTCCTTGTCCTTTATCTTCTACTGAAAATGCTTCCATTTCCACTCCATTTGCTACTTTATTATTTCCTTCAAATATTGGTGTTACTCTGTATAACACATGATTATTTTCATTTTTCTCAATATAATCATCTACCTGATTTTCAAATGGTAACATTCCAGAAACATTAAAATAATTTGTTCCTGTTATTAAGTTTAATTTATTCGCATTTTCGTCTGATAACTGATAGCCTATCAAATGACATCTATTATATAAATATTGACCATCATATTTATTTTGATTTCCTTCATATCCTGTTGGTTTTATTGAGCTTATTTCTCCTCTTTCTTCTCCTTCTTTCGGCATAGTTTCTTTACAAATATTAGCATATGCTACTTGACATCTTCCTAGTGAATCTAATTCTGAATATTTTTCAAAACTTTCTGTTGTATAATCGTTTTCTGTAAAATTTGGCATATTATTATTTATTACTACATAAGGATTATTTTCATATGGTGGTACATTTTCTAAAACATATGATACTGTTTGTTTTTGTTGTTGATTATTTTTTGGTTTTATGTACTCTTGATATACCCCTATAAAAAGTAAAATTATCATGACGATAAATGTTATTATCATCTGATTTTTATTATATTTTTTTCTTCTACTCATTTGTTTCCCCACTTTTCATCTATTACTATTTAACTTTAAATTATTCTTCATATTTATAACTTATTTTTTGTCCTTCATCTGAAATTCTTGTTATTGATATTAGCCTATTTTCTTCTTTTTCTATTTCAATTTTATTCCAATCAAAAACTCCTTGTTCTAATAATTTTTTATATTCTTTTCCTAATATATTTGGTGTATCTAATTTTAATGCTTCTTCAAATGTTTGATTACCCCAATGAGATAAAAAACTTCCATCTCCAACATTCCAAATTCCTTGCGCTCCATAACATATTGCATAAGCTCCACTTGTTACACTTAGCCAAAATGCTTTTAACTGTTCCTTTTTATAAAAATTATTATTTATTCCTTCATACCAAGGCTCTAAATTTATTGCTGGTTTTTTTGGATATTTCTTTTTTGACTCATAAATATTTTTCCATAAACTTTCTTCTCTTTCCTTATCATGTCCTGTTTGGAAAGTATTTGCTTCTATATTTTTTTCTATTGAAATACTATCATTGTCTGGCATTGTATGAATTAAAATAGGTTTTTGAGTTTTCTTCTTTATTTCTTTTAATACCTTTTTCCATTTTTTTATTCTTTTTTTATATGATTTACATCCTATTTCAATTTCTCCTGTTAAACAATAAACCACATTCAGATCATCTAAAGTTTTTATTAGTTCATTCCACCAATTTTTCATTTTTTTAGTTCCTATTATATCTATATGGTTTCCCCATGCGCCATACACTATTGCCATTAGATTATATTCGTTCATTATTTCTATTCTTTTTTTTGCAAACTCTAAATACTTATAATTTATTTTTCCTTTTTTATCAAAAGCACTTCCATAAATACTTTTTGCATTTTCATCTTCTATTTCTACTTCTGGTGGAATTCCTACAACTATTTGTGCTGCATTAAAGCCTTGTTTTTCTCTCAATTTTACTAGTTTTAAAAAATCAGAATCATTTAGTCTTTTAGTTAATGCATACCACCATGTGTCTGCTAGAAAGTGTGGTAAATTTATCTCATCTTTCATTTATAACAGGACTCTCTTTCTTTTTTCTTATAAATTTCCATTTACATAGTATAAAGATTTACTTAATTTTGTCAATACTTTTATACTACAAAATTTTTTTCGTTTTGTTTTCCTTTATATTCTAAGGTTACAAAAAACGCACGAACATTTTTTTGATTTTTTTAGAAAAAAGTATTGACAAAATTAAAAATTGAATATAAAATAATTTTAGTTCAAGCGAACATTGTTTTGTAGAACGTTTTTTTAAAAAGGAGTGGTAAAAATGAAAATTACAAAAAGAAAGAATAATGTTATAACATATACAGTAAGTAGAGTTTTAGACTGTGATGACATGTACATTTCAGTTCAAAATGGTGAAGTTGAAATTATCGCTCCGTATAACTTTTCTAATAGACAAATTCAAAAAATAATTAGTGAAAAAAGAGATTGGATTTTCAAAAAAATTGAAGAATATAATTTCAAAAACAAAAAAGAATCTAATGGAATAGAAAGAAATCCTTTAAAGATATTAGGTAGGAATTATAAAATAAAAATTAATTATAAAAATATCCGTATGGCAGAATTAAATGTTGAAGATTCACAAATAATTGTAACTCTATCAAATAAATATAAAGGTAAAGATAATAAAAAAATTCTTAATTTGGCAATTGATAAATTGTATGAAAGTATAGCTGAAAAAGAAGTTGAACTATCTATGGAAAAAGCAAGAATATTATTAGGATATGCTCCAGAAGATTATAAAATAGAAAAAATGAAAAATTCTTATGGTAAATGTGAAAAAAATATTATAACAATAAATCCTGAAATCGTAAAATTCAAAAGAGAAACAATAGATAAAATCATAATGGAACAGTATCTAAAAATTAAAACAAAATCTAAAAAGATCAAAACAGCTGCATAAAAAACCAAAATTGGAGTGAATTTAAAATTTCACTCCATTTTCTTTATTATTTTTCTTCTCCTTCTTGTTTTTTTGCTTCTCCTTTAGGTTGTTCATTTTTTTGTTCTTCTTGTTTATTATTATTTTCTTGTTCTTCTTTGTTCTTTTGATCTAATTTCTTTAATGCTGGTATATATATCTTATCTAAACATTGTTGTAGACCAGCTCTCATTTCTTTTAATTCCTGTTTTTCTTTTTCTAATTTTTTTTGTTGTTTTAATAATGGTGTTTTTTCTCTTTTCATAGAAGATTCTATATATTCTGCATATTTTGGTGATTTTTCCTTTATTGTTTCTTGATAATCTTTTCCCATTCCTTTAAAGAATTTTGACTGACTCATAGCAATTTCATGTAATTCTTCAATATCTGGAAAAGCTTTTATCATTTCTTCTATCAATTCTTTGTTTTCTTGTATTTGTTCTTCAGATAATTTTTCATCTTCATCAACATTTATTACGTATTTTTTATCTATTTCATCTAATTTCATTTTTACTGGATGTCCAGGAATACATTGTAAATCAAACTTAGTTATTTTACCATTTCCTAGTTCTCTATCTTTTTGTAAAATTTCCCAATCTACTCTCTTTATTTTCTTTTCTAAGTTTTGTTTTTCTTCTTCTACTACTTGTCTTTTAGAAGTATTTTTTATTACATAATTTTTAAAGTCTTGTTTTTCAAAATCTGGATATTCACTTTTATACATTTCTATAGCATTATCTAATGGTATATCATTGTTCTCAAAATGTGTAAATAATCTACTTTTTATATATTGTTTTTTCTCTTCTTTTGTCATGTTTTCTTTTTCAGCTTTTTTATTGCTTGTTTTTACAATTAAACTTATAAATTTTTTTGTTTCTTCTTTCATACTTTTAACATCCTTTTTCTATTATTTTTGTGTACTATATCACCATTATTCAAGAAAATCAAGACTTTTCACGAATATTTTTTATTTTTTATCTGTTTTTATTTCTTCTAGTTTAGATGTACAATGTGGACACCTTGTTGCCTTATAACTAATTTCTGTTAAACAATATGGACATTCTTTTGTTGTAGGCTCTTCTTCTTCTTTTTTTAATAGTCCTTTTTTGTCTAACTTTATTGCTATATCTTCTCCTATATCTTTTAATTTATTTAATTTATTCAAATATTTTACTACTATAAATATTGAAAATGCTATTATTAAAAAATTTACTATTGCTGTTATAAAATTTCCATATTTTATTGTTGCACTTCCAATGTTTATAACCATATCTGAAAAATCAACTTTCCCTGTTATCATTGATACACAAGGCATTATAATATCTTCTACTAAAGAAGTTACTATTTTTTGAAATGCTCCACCTATTACAACACCTATTGCTAAATCCGTTATGTTGCCCCTTAAAGCAAATTCTTTAAATTCTTTTAACATTTAATTCCTCCTTATATTAGTGCTTTGATACTTTTTCAATTCTTATTACTTATATTATTGTTATGCTTCTTGTTTTTCTTTTTCATATGCTTCTCTTACTGCTTTTGCTAATTGATCTGCACAAGATGTTCCTTTTATTCCACATTGTATTCCACCAATTTTTTCTTCTATTTCTTCTACTGTCATTCCTTCAACTAACCTAGGTAGTGCTTGTAGATTTCCTGGACATCCTCCTCCTAAAAATTTTACATTTGTTATTACATTTCCTTCTATTGTAAATTCTATAACTTGTGCACATGTATTGTGTGTCTTAAAAGAAAATTTCATATTATATCAACTCCTTTTTATTGTTTTTACTTAACTTTTACTAGATTTGTTTATGTCTTAATTATACCTCTTTGCTTACATTTGTTCAATAACTGTTTTTATTATTGTTCTAAAATATTCTTTTCGTTCCATTCTTCATTATTTAAAAATATTTTATAGTTCAAATTAAGTTTATTTGAAAAAGCTATGATTGCTTTAAATACTTTTTTTGTAAAATAAAATTTTTCTAACTCCAACTTGTCCAATTTTTCATCACACTCAAATTTTACAGTTAATGTTTTATTTTTTATATTTACCAATATATCTTTTATATATTGCAATTGTCTATTTCCTTCTACAGTATATCCATATTCTGTTATTCTATTATGTTTTATATCTAACTTATCTCCTAATATTAATGCTAAAGCAATTATATTATCAGTATCAAAGCCCTCACTATGATTTTTTATAGCATCTAATACCATTTCTTCATTTTTTAGTTTTATATTTTTTCCTTTTAAGTATTTCTTAGCAAATTCATAACTTCTGTATGGATGATTTTCTTTTCCTTCGGTACATCCTGTGTCATGAAGATATACTGCAATTTTTGTTTCTTCAATTATATTTTTACTATAACCTAATTCTTTCAAAATTTTTTCTGCTATTTTAGCTACATTTTTTATATGATTTATATCATGATGACACCAACCTTTATTTGCTATTTCATGTTCGTGAACTTTTTTATATATTTCTAGCAATTCTTTGTCATTTTCTATAATTTCAAAATTATTCATTTACAACTCCTACTAATAATTTTATTTTTTACAATAATTGTTACTAACTAAAAAGACTCATTTGACTATTTGTATCTAACCAACTTTTTTGATTAGCCTCTGTTATCTTATCTCCTGCTTCTAAATTTCCAATTAAAAAAGGAGAGTTAGGGTTATGTTTTTTCATATTCTCTCTAACTAAAGTAACATTTGCATTAGCATAGCAATATTTACATAGATGCCCACAAGTATTGTATGCACCTATATCATTTCCTAATAAACAAGTACAACCTTCTCTCTTACTATGACTTTTCGGTGGATTTAATTTATTCTCTATTGCTTTTTCGATTATTTTTTTACTCATACAACCAGTTATATCTAATCCATAATCTTTTAAAAACTCTTTTTCACAACAAGAATGTATTGTAATATTATTTTGTTCTCCTATTTTTGAAAATGCTTTTGCAATTTGTATTTGTTCTTTTTCTGTCGGTGGTCTTAAATCAGGTGCATTTCTTTTTACTTTCTCATACATATCTAAAAAACTAATAGTACAATCTTCTGTATAACCTTTAATCTCATTTAATAATTTTTCAAAACATTTAATATGCATATTTACATCAAATTTTTTATTTATAAATATTGGATCATAACGAAGTGCTACTGCATTTTTCCCAAAATGTTCTGACAACTTTTTGAAATCACTAATTACTTGCTTTTTATCTGGCACATTTGGCTCTATATCTTTTCCATAAGGCGTAACTGTTACAAACCAAAATTGTTTATATACATCTAATTCATCTAAATATTTAAGCATTGGCTCTGGATTTTTCGTACAAAAGGCAAGGCAATCTACTACATTTGGAGATAGACTATACTTTGTAACTTGTGATTTATAATATGGATTTCTTACATAAACAAATCCTTCTCTTATTCTATTCATTAACCATTTCGAATAAAAAGCTGGTATATCAGTTCTCATTCCTGTATTTATTATCATTTTAATTTTCCTTTTTATATTTATTTAAATCAACTTTATACTTTTTAACAACTATTCCTTCTTTTTCCAATTTTTCTTTTTGTTTCTCTATTCCACCAAAAGCAAAATGTTTTGATAGATTTCCTTTACTATCAACAACTTTATAGCAAGGATATTTATCTTCATCTGGATTATTATGAAGAATATTTCCAACAGCTCTTGCAAATTGTTTGTTTCCTAAATATTCTGCTATTTGCCCATAAGTTACTACTTTTCCTTTTGGAATTGCCTTTAAATATTCATATACCTTTTCTTTTATTTTCATTGTTTCCTCCATTTAAAGTATAGCAAAAAAGCAAGTGGTTGTAAATATTCACTTGCTTATATAAATTGTACACTATCTTTCCAATTCATCTATTTTTTTATTTATATCTTCCATTGTTTTAATTGGCAATCCATCAATTTTTGCTCCTTTAGGCCAAGTTATCTTTTTTCCTGTTTTTTTCTCTATAAAAGCCTCTATTTCTTCATCATCCATTTGTACTAATTTATCATATGGTATTCCAATTCTTTTTGAAAGTGCTTTTTTAGTTTTACTTGATAATTCAAAACTCATTTTTATAATCCTCCAATCTAAATAATAAATTATATTTACCTGGTTAAAGTATAGCAAAAAAGCAAATGGTTGTAAATATTCAATTGCTCATATAATTTGTAATTTATCTTATCCATTCTTCTTTTAATAAACCTGTAATATATTCATCTTCTATTTTTCCTGTTGCTTTTGAAATATATTTTTTTCTTTTTATTCCTTCGTCTTTATATCCAAACTTTAATTGCATTTTATGAGATTTTTCATTTCCTTTGAAATATCCATTTTCTAATCTTCTAAGTCCAAGTACCTCAAAAGCATACTTGATTCTAGCTCCAAAAGCTTCTGTTCCATATCCTGATCCTTGATATTTTTCATTTAACCAAATACCACCACCAGCAGTACCATTAGTAAAATTTACATTTGTTAATTGAGTACCACCTATTGCTTTATTTTCACTTTTTAGAATAATTGCAAAATTATATAAATCGTTATCTATTGTTTTTTGAATAAAATCTTTTGCATCATTAATTGTATATGGAAAAGGAGCACCTGCTAACCATTTCGTGACATTAATATTATTTAAGCCTTCCACCATATCTTTAATATCATTCATATTCCATTGTCTTAATATTAATCTTTCTGTTTCAATTACTACATCTTTATTCATAATTCCTCCATTTACAACTTACTATTTATTTAGCTAAATAATATCATATATTCATAAAATATAAAAGAGCAGACACTAATCTGCTCCCGTTACACAAATTGACTATCTAATTTTTGTCAAGTCTTTTTTTACAAAATTATTATATTATTTTTTTGTATGGCAAACAAGC
>CANQGV010000048.1 GCA_947623475.1 uncultured Clostridia bacterium
GTAAAAGTTCAACCTGGAGACATAATAACATATACATTAAGAATATATAATGAAGGTTATGTTGATGCATATGCAAAAGAAATAACAGAAGATATACCTGATGGATTAGAATTTATGTATGACAAAGAAGGAAGAATGGGTGACGAATTAGACGAAGCAACAGACTTAACAGAAGAAGAAAAAGAAGCAATTAAATTCAACCAAGATATGTTATGGGAATTAGATAAAACTGATTCTAAAAAGGTAAAAACAACTTATTTAGCTGAAAAATTAATATCAGCTTTTGGTGAAAATGATGGAAGTAAAACAGAAGAAGACTTAAAATATGAAGATGTTTCAATAAAATTCAAAGTAACTTCAACAGATTCAACAGGAGCTATATTAAGAAACGAAGCAGCAATAACAAAGAGTACAGATTCAACAGGAGAAGACTTAAAAGACAGAGATTCTGATACAACAGATTGGAAAAAATATGAAGATGATGAAGATTATGATAACGTAGTATTAGAATCATTTGACTTAGCATTAAGAAAATTCATAGTAGCAGTAAGCCATGACGATTCTATAGAAGATGAAGAATATTTAATGGAATCAGATGGAAAAACATATACAAGAGCACCAGTAGTAGATGCATCAAAATTAAATGAAACAGACGAAAATGGAAACAAGGTAACAACAGCAACATATACACTTCCAGAAGATCCAGTAGAAGTAACTGTTGGAGATTACGTAGTATACATGGTTAGAGTATACAACGAAGGTGATGTTGATGGATATGCAGCAGAAATAAAAGACCACTTACCAAACTACTTAGAATTTGTTGAAGGTGATTTCAATGATGAATATGGTTGGGAAGTAAGTGAAGATGGAAGAACATTAACAACAACATATTTAAAAGATAAACTTATTTCAAAAGTAGATGAAAATGAAAATGGAGATAAAGTTTTAGATTATGAAGAAGTACCTGTTATGTGTAAAGTAAAATTAGAAGCACAAACAGATTACAAAATAACAAACGTAGCAGACATTACAAAATATGAAGACTCTGAACATCAACCAGCAAGTGATAGAGATTCAGATGAAAATAATCTAAAAGTACCTTCAGATTCAGAATATCCTGAATATTCAGATCATCAAGAAGATGATGATGACTTTGAAAAAGTAATAGTTAGAATATTTGACTTATCTTTAAGAAAATGGGTATCAGAAGCTATAGTAACTGAAGATGGAGTAACATATAATGTTCCAACAGGACATACACCTTATGATGACCCAGAAGAAATAGTAAAAGTAGACTTAAATAGAAATAAATTACAAAGCACAGTAGTTAAATTCAAATATGGAATACGTGTTACAAACGATGGTGGAATAGCTGGTTATGCAACAGAAATCACAGACTATATTCCAGAAGGATTAACAATGATAGAATCAGAAAATCCAAACTGGGTAAAAGTAGATGAAAATACAGCAACAACTGATCAATTAAAAGATACATTATTACAACCAGGAGAATATGCAGATATAGAAATACTACTAACATGGATTAACAATGAGAATGACTTAGGACTAAAAACAAACGTAGCAGAAATATCAAAAGATTACAATGATAAAGGAATTCCAGATGTTGATTCAATACCAGGAAACAAAAAAGACGGTGAAGATGATATAGATGATGCACCAGTAATTCTATCAATGACAACAGGTAAAGCAATCACATATATAGCATTAGGACTTGGATTATTAGCAACATTTGCAGGTGGCGTAACACTAATCAAAAAATATGTAATTAAATAATAGGTTAATATAAAACTTAATAAAAAAGAGGATGTTTCTTAAAAGAAATATCCTCTTTATTTTAATATATGATTGATTTTCTAAAGATAATATAGTAAAATAATACTATATAAAATAAGGAGAATAAGATGGACACTAATATCTATGAATTGTCAAAACAAGTAGAAGAAGAAATAAAACCAATATTTAATAAAATAGATAATATTTGTGAAATAAATAGTATAAAGGTAATAAAAGCATTTCAAGAATGTAATTTACAAGAAAGTCATTTTAATACATCAACAGGATATGGAATAGATGAGCCAGGAAGAAATAAAATAGAAGAAATATATGCAAATATATTTAAAACAGAAGATGCACTAGTAAGAACACAATTTATATCAGGAACACATGCTTTATCAGTAACTTTATCAGCCTTATTAAGACCAGGAGATACAATGATAAGTATTTCAGGAGACCCTTATGACACATTAAAAACGATAATAGGATGTGGAAAAGAAGAAAGTAAAAGCTCATTGAAATCATACGGAGTTAAATATGAGCAAATAGAATTAGTAAATAATGATTTTGATATAGAAAAAATCAGAGAAAGACTAATAAAAAAAGATGTAAAGTTAGTAGAAATTCAAAAATCAAGAGGTTATTCAACAAGAAAAAGTTTAACAATAGACCAAATAGAAAAAGTAATAAAAACAATTAAAAGTGTAAATAATGAAGTTATAATAATGGTAGATAACTGTTATGGAGAATTTGTAGAAGAAAAAGAGCCAACACAAGTAGGAGCAGATATTATAGTAGGCTCATTAATGAAAAATCTAGGAGCTGGAATAGCAACAAGTGGAGCATACATAGCAGGAAAAAAGGAACTTATAGAACTATGTGCAGAAAGGCTGACAGCACCAGGAATAGGTAAAGAAATAGGACCTTCATTAAATCAAAATACAAATCTTCTTAAAGGACTATTTTTTGCTCCAAGTGTTGTAGCAAGTAGTCTAAAAACAGTAGTTTTTGCAAGTAGATTTTTAGAAAAATTAGGTTACAGTGTAGAGCCAAAGTATGATGAAAAAAGAGCCGACATTGTTCAAACTATAAAATTAGGAACAGCAGAAGGATTAGTAAAATTTTGTCAGGGAATACAAGCAGGCTCACCTATAGACTCAAATGTATTACCAGAGCCAGGAGACATGGGTGGATATGAAGATAAAGTTATAATGGCAGCTGGAACATTTACAGAAGGCTCAACAATAGAACTTAGTTGTGATGGGCCATTAAGAGAGCCATATATTGCATACATGCAAGGCGGTTTAACATATGAATATGGAAAATATGGTATAATGAAAGCAATCAAAAGATTAAAGGGAAAGGAAGGATAAGAGGATGGCAGTTGTATTAACTCTACTAGTGTTAATAGTAGTTGTTGTTCTAGTACTTATCTTAGGAGGTGCAGAACAAAGGAAAAAAAGGAGAAAAACTCTTAAAGAAGAAAAACAAAAAGAAAAAGAAGTAAAAAAGGAAATTAAACAAAGAAACAAAGAAGCAAGAAAAGAAGCTAAAAAATATGTAGATATTTTTGAAGAAGATAAGACAAATGACTTTGAAAAAGATTTCCAAGAAGGTGTAGTATCTGATGCTAAAGATTTTACTCAAGATAGTATAAACAACTTTGGGGAAGATGAAGAAGATAAAGAAAATTATTTTACACCAGATTTTCAAGAAAATATAATAAATGAAACAGAAGATTCATCAGAAAATTTAATAGACCCATCAGAAGTAAGTGATATATTAAATGAAGAAAAAGAAGATACAGGTTTTGCAGAAACAGAAAATATTGGTTTTGACGAAACAGGAAATACAGGTTTTGAAGAAATGGGAAATACAGGTTTTGCTGAAACAGAAGAAGGTTTGTGGGCAGAAGATATGTGGCATGAAGATAGACCAGAAGACTTATCATCACAGCCAGAAAGATCTGTAGACTTTGATGTAGAAGCAGAATTAGAAGCACAAGAAAAAGACGAAACAAATGAAATAAATTCTGATACAAAACCTGAAGATGATTTATTATCAGACATGAATTTAGATATGAATTCAGATATAAATCCAGATTTAGACTCAGACATGAACTCAGACTTATATTCAGATATAAATCCAAATTTAGACTCAGACATAAATTCAGACTTGTCTTCAGAAACAATACCTGAAAATAATGAAATGAACTCATATATGAATTCAGATGACTTAAATTCAGATACATCATCAGGTTTCTTTTCAGAGATACCATCAGATGATAATGGAATGTTTGATTTTGACAAGTATTTTGAAGAAGATTATAATTCAGATAATAGCTTAGGTAATGAACAATTAGACATTGATGAAGACATATTTAAAATGTTTGACAATAAAGATGATGAGGATAATAAATAAAGGGAGCAATACATTGGATAGTTTTATAACAATAAAAGATACAGTAACAACACAAATAGTTGAAAAAAAATCAAAATTTATAGCAAAGTTAATTTATGTAGAAACTGAAGAAGAAGTTGAAAATATAATAAAAGAAACTAGAAAGCAATACTTTGATGCAAGACATCATTGTATTGCTTATCGCGTTATAAAAGATAATAATATTATAGAAAAAGCAAATGATGATGGAGAGCCTTCTGGTACTGCTGGAGCACCAATGTTAAAGATATTACAAAATAATAATCTATGTAATGTACTAATAATAGTTACAAGATATTTTGGAGGAACTTTACTTCGGAACAGGAGGATTAGTAAGAGCATATTCAGATAGCCTACAAAAAGCGATAGAACAGGCAAAAAAGATAAAAAAATGTATGGGTGAGGAGATAGAAATAGAAATAGAATATGCAGACTTTGAAAAAATTAAATATTATTGTGAAAAAAATCAAATAAATATCAAAAATGAAAAATATACAGAAAATATTGTTTGCAATTTAGAAATCTCAGAAGGACAAATAGATAGAATTTTAGAAGATTTAAAATCAAAAGGTATAAATATAAAAAAATATAAAAAATTAAGTAAAAAGTTCATAACAAAAACATACTAATAAGTATAGAAAAATACACCTTTTATAAAACAAATGGAAAAATTTTACAATTTTGCTTGAAATGTGTAGTAAACCAATTTATAATCACTATTGTAAAAAAATTTTATAGGAGGATGGTTATGAAAGAAAAAGTTTCAATATTAATAGCTGATGATAATACAGAATTCAGCAAAACACTTGCAAATTATATTGAAAAACAAGAAGAATTAGAAGTTATAGGAATGGCAAAAGATGGACTGGAAGCAATAGAAATGATTTCGAACGTAACACCAGATGTAATTTTATTAGATGTAATAATGCCACATTTAGATGGATTAGGAGTATTAGAAAAAATAAATGAATTAGATAAAAAACCAATTTGCATTATGTTGTCAGCAGTAGGACAAGACAAAATAACACAAAGAGCTATAGAATTAGGAGCTCAATATTATGTTGTAAAACCTTTTGATATAGAATTACTAATCAAAAGAATAAAAGAATTTAGATTCTTTAAATCAAAACAAACTAATAGCTTTATATCAAGAGAAATGAAACAACAGTACATAGAAATACAAGAAGGAACAGAAAAAAGCGAAGAAAACCTAGAAGCGTTAGTTACAAATATGATTCATGAAGTTGGAGTACCAGCGCATATAAAAGGGTATCAATATTTAAGAGAAGCTATAATTATGGTGATAAAAGATATTGATGTAATAAATCAAATAACAAAAAGTTTATACCCACAAATAGCAAAGAAATTTGCAACAACTCCAAGTAGAGTAGAACGTGCAATTCGCCATGCAATAGAAGTAGCGTGGGGAAGAGGACAACAAGAAGCAGTAGAAAACATATTTGGTTATACAATTTCAGCAGCTAAAGGAAAACCTACAAATAGTGAATTTATTGCTATGATAGCTGACAAATTACGCTTAGAATTAAAATCAGCATAATAAAAAAATAAGAGCCTAAAATAAATATTTTAGGCTCTTTAAAATGTTTAAATCAATTTATTTAACTACTATATTGTAAATTCTATTTTTTACATAAATTTCTTTAACAACTGTTTTTCCTTCAAGTTTGCTATCAATAGCTTTATGAACTTTCTCTTTTACAGAATCTTCACTTTCATCTTTTATAATTGAAATTGTTCCTTTTAATTTTCCATTAAATTGAATTGGTAAAGTTACTTCATCAGATATTGTTTTTGCTTCATCATATTCAGGCCACTTATTAGAACTAATAGGACCATCAAATCCACAAACTTCAAACAATTCTTCAGTAATATGTGGAGCAAAAGGATTTAATAATATTAAAAATGTTTTAAATTCTGCTTTATTTATTCTTTTTAGTTTATAAAATTCATTAACCATTGTCATAAATGTTGAAACAGAAGTATTATATTTCATTTCTTCTATATCAGAAGAAACTTTTTTAATTGCACTATGCATCATTTTTTCAGTTTCTTGAGTATAAGTATCTCCATCAACTAGGAATTGTTGTAAATTCCATACTCTATCTAAGAACTTAAAGCATCCTCTAACACTTTCCATTGACCAATTAGCTACTTGATCAAAAGGTCCCATAAACATTTCATAAACTCTAAAAGTATCTGCTCCAAATTCTTCAACTATATCATCAGGGTTAATTACATTTCCCTTTGATTTTGACATTTTTTCTCCATTTGATCCTAAAATCATTCCATGAGAAGTTCTTTTTTGATAAGGCTCTTTAGTAGGAACAACTCCTATATCATATAAAAATTTATGCCAAAATCTAGAATATAATAAGTGAAGTGTTGTATGTTCCATACCTCCGTTATACCAATCAACAGGAGACCAATATTCTAATGCTTCTTTTGATGCTAGTGCTTTATCATTATGTGGATCCATATATCTTAAATAATACCATGAAGAACCTGCCCATTGTGGCATTGTATCTGTTTCTCTTTTAGCTGGTTTTCCACAATGTGGACATGTTGTGTTTATCCAATCTGTTTGTTTTGCAAGTGGAGATTCTCCATTTTCTCCAGGCTCAAAATTTTCAACTTCTGGTAATTTTAAAGGTAATTCTTCTTCAGGAATTGGAGTCCATCCACATTCCTCACAGTAAACCATAGGAATAGGCTCTCCCCAATAACGTTGTCTTGAAAATACCCAATCACGAAGTTTATAATTTACTTTTCTTTCTCCAATTTTCTTTTCTTCAAGCCAGTTAGTAATTTTTTCAATAGCATCTTCTTTATTTAGTCCATTTAAGAAGTCTGAATTTATATGAGTACCATCTTCAGTAAATGCTTCTTTAGAAATGTCTCCACCTTCTAATACAGGAATTATATCTAAACCAAATTTTTTAGCAAATTCATAGTCTCTTGTGTCATGAGCTGGAACAGACATAATAGCACCTGTACCATAAGATACTAATACATAATCAGAAATCCATATTGGTATTTCCTTACCATTAACAGGGTTAATTGCTTTAATTCCTTTTATTTCAACTCCTGTTTTTTCTTTATTTAATTCAGATCTTTCAAAATCTGATTTTAAACTAGCTTTACGTTTATATTCTTCAACTTCTTCAATATTAGTTATTTTTGATTTTAATTCTTTAATAATACTATGCTCAGGAGCAACAACCATATAAGTAGCTCCAAATAAAGTATCAGGACGAGTAGTATAAACTAAAAGTTCTTTATCAGAATCAGTTATTTTGAACTTAACTTCAGCACCTTCAGATCTACCAATCCAATTTATTTGTTGAGTTTTTATTTTTTCTAAGAAATCTATGTCTTTTAAATCATCTATCAAACGTTGTGCATATTTTGTTATTCTAAGCATCCATTGAGATTTTTCTTTTTGAACAACTTCACTTCCACATCTTTCACACACACCATTTACAACTTCTTCATTGGCAAGGCCGACTTTACAACCTGTACAGAAGTTTATAGGCATTGTTGTTTTATATGCTAATCCTTTTTTATATAATTGAATAAAAATCCATTGAGTCCATTTATAATAATCAGGATCTGTAGTATTAACTTCTCTTGACCAATCAAAAGAAAAACCTAGTGATTTTAATTGCTCTCTAAAATGATCTACATTTTGCTTTGTTATTATCTTTGGATGAACATGGTTTTTGATTGCATAATTTTCTGCAGGTAAACCAAAAGCATCAAATCCCATTGGAAACAAAACATTGTATCCTTCTAATCTTTTCTTTCTTGCAACTATATCTAAGGCAGTATAAGGCCTTGGATGTCCTACATGCAGTCCTTGACCAGAAGGGTAAGGAAATTCTACTAATCCATACCATTTCTTTTCATTAGAATAATCGTAACTGGCATTAAAGGTACCTTCTTTATCCCAAGTATCTTGCCATTTTTTTTCTACAGCTTTAAAATTATAACTCATTAGTATCTCTCCTTTCAATACAACTAGGTCAATTATACAACAAAAAAGCGATAAAAACAAGGTTTTTATCACTTAATATTAACGCACAAAATGATGAGCTGCATACTGCAGCTCTAAACATGCTCTTTATTTATTCAAATATGAAACGAATTTTCAACCTTATTTTAATAAGTTTTTTCTAAGATAGGAGATTAGTTCTTCTTTAGAATCTATTTCTGTAAAATAACCTCCTTTTGCAACAGACACCAATCCAGTTTCTTCCGAAACTACGATGCTGATGCTGTTAGTTGCTTCAGTTATTCCTAGAGCAGCTGTATGACGTGTACCTCCATTATCTGGTAAGCGTTCACCATGTTCTGATAGAGGTAAGAACGTTCCTGCAAGAGCTATCTGGTTGTCTTTGATAATTACAGCGCCATCATGAAGAGCTGCACCTTCAAAGAACAAAGCTTTTAGTAATGGTACAGAAACTTTAGCAAAAAGCTCTGTTCCGTTTTC
>CANQGV010000049.1 GCA_947623475.1 uncultured Clostridia bacterium
GTACTATTAAGTCAATTTTATAATTTGTAAGAAGTTGTGTAAGCTCTTCATCTATACTTTCTAGTGTTTTATTTTTTATAATATATGTATTTATATTACTATTTTTTGCTCTTTGAATAGCATATGCTTTTTCATTATTACTAACAACTAAATTTATTTTAGCTTTTAATGTTCCTTTCTTTATATTATCTATAATAGATTGTAGTGTTGATCCATTTCCTGAAGCAAAAATAACTAAATTATACATTTTTATTTCTCCTTATAATCAGTTTTTTTATTTGTTAATGTTCATATATTGTCCCTATATCTTTTCTATAATCTAATTTGGTATCAATATTATTTTCTATTGCATTATATGCTTTATTTTTAGCTTCTTCTAATGTATTACCACTTGTATGTATAGCAAATAATCTAGATGTTCCTACTGAACTATAAATATTATTTTCAATTGGTTTAGTACTTGCAAAATATATTTTTGCACCTTTTTTTTCTATATTTTCTGTATTTACCATAAACTTACAAGGCTCACTATTTTTTATTGCATAATCTGGACTAACTGCATAAACAGTAAATGTATAATTTTTTTTGAATTTACAATTATCTTTTGAAAGTTGTTGCTTCCATATCTTTTTCATTATTTCTGAAAATGGTGTCTCTAAAGAGTTTAATACATTTATTGCTTCTGGATCTCCAAACCTAGCATTAAATTCAATAAATTTTATACTTTCTTTACATTTGAAAAATCCTCCATATATTACTCCACTAAATTCTAAATTGTCTTTATTTACGTATTCAATTGTATCTTTGATTAATTTACTACATTTGTCTATATCTTCTTGCTCTAAAAATGGTAATAATCCATTTTTAAAACTTAGACATCCCATTCCTCCTGTTCCTGGTCCTTTGTCTTCATCAAATCTATATGGATAATCAAAAGTCGTTGGTGTTACTACTATATTTTTTCCATCTGTCAATGCCATTACTGTAAATTCTCTACCTTCAACTTTATCTTGTATTATTACTTTTCCATCTTCATTTAAACATTTCTTTGCATATTCAAAACCTTCTTGTTTTCCTTTAAAATGGATTCCTCCAACTTTTACTCCTTTTCCTCCTGTTAATCCTTCAGGTTTTACAACAAAGTTATCATTTTTATATTTTTCTGTTGCTTTTTTTAATTGTTCCATATTAGAAATTTCATAATTTTTAATTATCATTTCAGGTGCTAATTTATTTACTATATCTAACGCATAACTTTTACTCCATTCGATTTTTGCTCCTTTAGATGTTGGTCCAAAAGTTTTTAATCCTAACTCTTTTGCTAAGTCTATTAAACCTTCTTGAAGTAAATTGTCTTGGCTCACAACACATGCTTCAATATTTTCTTTTTGTATAAAATCTTTTACTAATTTTTTATCAAAAGGATTTCCAATTATATATTTTCCTTTTGATTTTTCAACTTCCTTTTTTACAGAAGGATTTACGTATGGCATAATTGAGTATAATTCAAATCCTTTTGCTATTTGTTCTGCAAGTACTGCTTCACGTCCTCCATTACCTAATAACAAACATTTTTCCATTTTTACTCTCCTTATACTTCTATTTCAATTTCAACATCCTTTATTAATTTGCTATATTTATTTAAAATAGGATTAACTATTTCATTTATAAAGTCCTCTACTTGATTAGGTGCTCGTCCACATAAATTATCTGGATTTAGTGCTTTCATAATTTCTTCTTCTGTTAGTCCAAAAGTTTTATCTTTTGCTATTCTTTTTACTAAATCATTTGGCTTTCCTAATTCTTTTACTTGTTTTCCTGCTTCCATTGAATATATTCTGATTTTTTCATGTAATTCTTGTCTATCTCCTCCTTTTAATACAGCATTCATTATGATTTCTTCTGTTGCCATAAATGGAAGTTCTTTCATCACATTTGTTTTTATTACATTTTTATATACTACAATATTTTTTGATATATTTGCATATAGTCTTAAAATTCCATCAACTGCTAAAAAACTTTCTGGTACACATATTCTTTTATTTGCAGAATCATCTAATGTTCTTTCTAACCATTGTGTTGCAGCTGTAATGCTAGGATCTATTGCCAATGTTATAACATGTCTTGATAAAGCATTTATTCTTTCACTTCTCATTGGATTTCTTTTATACGCCATTGCTGAAGATCCAATTTGTCCTTTTTCAAATGGCTCTTCTAACTCTTTTTCGTGTTGTAATAATCTCATATCATTTGCAAATTTTGAGCAACTTTGTGCAATTTGTGATAATAAATTTAATACTCTTGTGTCTAATTTCCTTGTATATGTCTGCCCTGAAACATTGTAAGTTCTTTTTATTCCCATTTTATTTGCTATTTTTTTATCTATTTGTTTTACTTTTTCTTCATCTTTAAATAGCTTCATAAAACTTTCTTGAGTTCCTGTTGTTCCTTTACACCCTAACATTTTTAAGTGTTCTTGCACAAATTCTAATTCTTCTAAATCTTCTATCAAATCTTGCATCCATAATGTTGCTCTTTTCCCTACTGTTGTTAGTTGTGCTGGTTGAAAATGAGTATAACCTAAACAAGTAACGTTTTTATTTTCTAATGCAAACTTTTTCAGATTATTTATTACTAAAATTAGTTTTTCTTTTATAATGTCCATTGCTTTTGATATTAAAATAATATCTGTATTGTCTGTTACATAACAAGATGTAGCTCCTAAATGTATTATTGGTTTTGCTTTTGGACATTTTAACCCAAATTCATATACATGTGCCATTACATCATGTCTACATTGTTTTTCTCTTTTACTTACGATTTCATAGTCTATATTATTTACATTATTTTTCATTTCTTCAATTTGTTCTTCTGTAATGTCTATTCCTAATTCTTTTTCTGTTTCAGCTAAGGCTACCCATAACTTTCTCCATGTTGAATATTTAGAATTGCTTGACCATATTTCATTCATTTCTTTACTAGCATATCTTCCGTGATAAAGGTGTTATATATATATTATTTTCCATAATAAATTTCTCCTAATTTAACTATTTTTTATCTAAAATTTCTATTATTCTATAAAGTTCTTCTGCATGACTTTCTAAAACTTCCCCTTTTTCTATTAAATCAATAATCTTATTCAAAGAATACCACTTTACAAATTCAACTTCTTCTTTTTGTAATTTTAAATCTTTTATATCTATATCTTTTTTCATATAATATATATCAAAAAATACTCTTTTTTCTTCTTCTTTTCCTGCGTATATTAATTTTAGTTCTTCTTCTTTTACTTTTAACCCTATTTCTTCTTTTATTTCTGTAATCATTCCTTGCAAACTTGTTTCACCTGTTTTAGGATGTCCTCCTGTAAAGCCATATTTTCCATCTTTTTCTTTACTTCTTTTTTGGATTAAAAATTCTCCTTTAGAATTTTCTATAAATACCATCACAACTAGTATATAACTATTTTCTGGATGTTTTTCACCTTTGTATATAGTTTCTCCTGTTGGTTTTTTATTATTGTCATATAAATCTCTTTTTTCCATTATATACCTCAATTCATTTCTACTTTTCCTATTATATCGTTTATGTCTTCGATATTGTATTTTTTCATATATTTTTCTATTCCGTTTACTGTTTCTATACTAGTAAATGGATCGACAAAATTTCCAGCTCCTATTGATATTGCATTTGCTCCGGCTAACATAAATTCAATTGCATCTTCTCCGTTTATTATTCCTCCCATTCCAAGTATTGGAATATTTACTGCTTGAGCTACTTGATATACCATTCTAACTGCAACTGGTTTTATTGCTGGACCTGAAAGACCTCCTGTATTATTTGCAAGTACAGGTTTTCTTTTGTCTATGTCTATTTTCATTCCTAATAAAGTGTTTATAAGAGACACTCCATCTGCTCCTGCATCTTCTACTGCTTTTGCTATTGATGCTATATCAGTTACATTTGGTGTTAGTTTTACTATTAGTGGTTTATCTAAAACTTTTCTTACTTCTGATGTAACTTTTTTTACTCCTTCATATGTATTTCCAAAAGCCATACATCCTTCTTTTACATTAGGACAAGATAAATTTAATTCAACACCATCAATGTCCAATGTATTTAATATTTTGCATAATTCTACATATTCATCTATACTACTTCCACATGCATTTACTATAACTGCTGTATCAAACTTTCTTAAAAATGGTAAGTCATATTTAGCAAAATATTCTACTCCTGGATTTTGCAATCCTATACTATTTAACATTCCACTTGATGTTTCACAAACTCTAGGTGGTTTATTTCCACTTTTTGGTTTTAATGAAGTTCCTTTTGTTATAATCCCTCCTAATTTATTTAAGTCAAAAAGTTGGCTATATTCTCTTCCATAACCAAATGTTCCAGATGCTACTGTTACCGGATTTTTCATTTCTATTCCTGCAAAGGTTATTTTTGTATTCATTATATTTCCACCTCCTTAGCATTAAATACTGGTCCTGCTTTACAAACATGCCAATATTCTGGTTGTTCTTTTGGACTTTCTGCTTTTTTTACAGCACATCCTAAACAATCTCCCATTCCACAAGCCATTTTTTCTTCTAATGATATTTGACATGGTATTTCTTTTTCTATTGCTAGTTTCTGAACAGCTTTTAACATTGGAAGTGGTCCACATGCATATATTGAATCTACTTTTCCTTCTTCTATATCTTTTTCTAAATAGTTAATTGCAAATCCCTTTTTTGCATAACTTCCATCATCTGTTGTCAATATAAGTTCATCTGACATTTTTTTGAATTCATCTTCTAATACAACAAATTCTTCACTTCTAAATCCTAAATATGTATTTACTTTTTTATTTTCTGCTTTTGCTTCTTTTGCTAACTCATATAATGGAAATACTCCTATTCCTCCACCTATTATTGCTAAATTATTATATGATTTATATTCAAAAGTTCCAAATCCTAGTGGTCCTAGAATATCAATCATTTCTCCTTCTTTTTTTTCTGATAAAATCTTTGTTCCTTTTCCTTTTACTTGGAAAATCATTTCAAGAATTCCTTTTTCTTTATCCATATTGTAAATACTAATAGGTCTTCTCAAAAAAGGCTCTATTTGATTTGTTACTCTAATTTCAATAAAATTTCCTGGTTTTGCATCAGCTACAATCTCTGGTGCTTCTAAACTGATTTTAAAAATATCTGGTTTCAATTGTTCTTTTTTTAGTAATTTGGCTAATTCCTTTTTTGGCATAATTTACCTCCTCTATTTTATTAAGGACATAGTATAATATACACTATGCCCTTTATTTTAATCTACGTTTATTAATTCATATTCTTTTGTTCCTATTCCTAGTTCATCAGCTACATCTATTGTATGTGTTCCATGTCTTGAGTTTACTCTTTCAAAGAAATGTTCTATACCAGCATCTCCTGAATTCTTTACTAAATCTATACAAGCTTGGTCTATTGCAACTGGATCTGTAGATGCTAGAACTCCTATATCTGCTATACATGGTGCTTCTGCATTTCCATCACAATCGCAGTCAATTGAAATATTTTTCATAATATTTATAAATACAATGTTGTCTCCAAAATAGTCTACAACTGATGAAGCAGCGTCTGCCATTGCTTCTAAGAATCTATCTTGTTCTGGTAAATTCCCCCATAACTCTTCTTGATGTTTTGCTTTTCCAGCAGTATGAATCCATGTTTTTCCGTCTGAAGAACTACATCCTATTGATAGTTGTTTTAGTGCTCCTCCATATCCTCCCATTGCATGACCTTTAAAATGTGATAATACTAACATTGAATCATAATTTTCCAAATCTTTTCCAACATAATTTTCTTTTATTACTTTTCCATTTGGAATTGGAAGTACCATATCTGGTCCTTCAGCATCTAATAAATCTACATTAAAGTATTTTGTCCATTCATGTTCTTCTAATAACTTTCTATGTTTTTCTGTTGAATTTCTAGCTCCAGCATAAGCTGTATTACATTCAACAACTGTTCCATTAACATGGTCTACTATTTCTTTTACCATATCTGGTCTTATAAAGTTTTGATTTCCTTTCTCTCCTGAATGTAACTTAACTGCTACTTTTCCCTCTAACTTTCTTCCTAACGTTTCATACATTTTAACAATACTTTCTGGTGTTATTTCTTTTGTAAAATACACTTTTGCTTTTTCCATTTTCCTTACCTTCCTTTCCTTTTTATTATTCCCATGTTCCTTCAAATACAGTCTTAGCTGGTCCTGTCATATATACATGGTTATTTTCTTTGTTCCATTCTATTTGAAGATTTCCTCCTAATAGCTGTACTTCAACTTTATTGTTAGTTTTTCCTTTTAAATTACTTGATACACAAACTGCACAAGCTCCTGTCCCACATGCTAATGTTTCTCCTGCTCCTCTTTCCCAAACACGCATTTTTATATGTCCTTCATCTATTATTTGTATGAATTCTATATTGGCTTTATTAGGAAATTTATCATTGATTTCCAATTCTGGTCCATATTTTTCTATTTCAAATTCATCAGTTTTTTCAACTTCAATTATTGCATGTGGGTTTCCCATTGATACACAAGCACATTCAAATTTTTTATTTAGTGCTTCTACTGTTAAGTGTATTGTAGGATTTTCCTCTGAGATTACAGGTATTTGTTTTGGGTCAAGTATTGGCTCTCCCATATCAACATTTATAGTTTTGACTTTATTATTTTCAATGTTTAACTTTAAAATCTTTATTCCTGCCAATGTTTCTATTTTTAACTCTTCTTTATTTGTAAGTCCTTTATCATATACAAATTTTCCAACACATCTTATTCCATTACCACACATTTCTGATTCTGATCCATCATAATTAAACATTCTCATTTTAAAGTCAGCTATTTTGCTTTTACATATTAATATAATTCCATCTGACCCTATTCCAAAATGTCTATTACTCATTTTTTTTGCAAGTTCTTGTATGTCTTCATCTAATTCTTTTTTTGTGCAATCGATATATACATAATCATTTCCTAATCCATGCATTTTAGTAAATTTAATCATTTTGCTTTTCCTTCCTTATTGTTATTTACGTATAAATATTATAATAATTATATTGGTTTGTCAACAAACAAACCTAGCAAATTTATTTACTAGGTTTTATTTTTATATATGTTTTAAAGCTCTCATTTTTGTCCATTTTTCAGGGTTTTCCATCACTTCTTTTGCTATGTCATCTATATTCATTTTTGCTATATCTTCAATTAGTTTTTCTGCAATTTCTTTGGTTAATATGACTGTTTTTCCCTCTTTAAAAAATACTTGATTTTTTATTTTTGTTGGCAATTTTACTTTATATTTATTAATCAATTCTTTATTTAAAATATCATAGTCATTATACATATCTTTTGACCATTTTTCTATATAATGATTATAGAATAAATAATCTGTTAAAAGATGTAAAAAATATCCTCTATTAAAACTATTATCTAGTTTTTTATCTTTTAAAAAATTGTATAAATTTGATTTGGAACTTTTTTCTCCATAATGTGTTTCAGATTTATCTGTAACACTATCTGGAAATATAACTCCTTCGATAAATTGATTATAATCTTCGTTATTTTTATTATTTCTTAAATATTCTTCTGCTACTGCTAAATGTATAACATATCCTGCCATTTTTTCACCTCTTTATGTATTTTCTTTTTATATTTTGCATTATATCATTCATGTTTTGATTTTTCAAATTAAGTTTGTATAACTCTTAATTGAAGTTTTAGCTTTTGTATGTTATAATATTATCCAATCAAATATGTAAAAGGTGGTAGTTTAAATCATGGATAGAGTAGATAAAACAAATTATTATTTAGATATTGCTGAAGCTGTTACTGAAAGAGGTACTTGTTTAAGAAATAATTATGGTAGTGTAATAGTAAAAAATGATGAAATAATTTCTACTGGTTATACTGGTGCTCCTAGAGGTAGAAAAAACTGTTTAGATTTAGGTTATTGTAGAAGAAAGGAAAATAATACTCCTTCTGGTGCTGGTTTTGAGTTATGTCGTTCTGTTCATAGTGAGCAAAATGCAATAATAAGTGCTAGTAGAAAAAATATGATTGGCTCTACCTTATATCTAGTTGGAATAAATAAAAGAAATGGTGAATATATTTCTGATAATAAACCTTGTACTTTATGTAAGCGAATGATTATTAACTCAGGAATAGAAAAGGTTGTTATGAGAGATTCAAAAACAGATTATCGAGTTGAAATTGTAAGTGATTGGATTAAAGATGATGATACTTTAAATAAATAAAACTTTAGGTTTAATTTACCTAAAGTTTTATTTTTTAGTTTATAGCTGAACTTAACTCTTCTTTCATTTTTAGTGCTTCTTCTCTTGTTGCTTTTGCATATTCTTCTTCATTATATTTATTACTTGTTTTGTATGCACACATTAAACTTCTTGAAGCATTTACTATTCCACCTAATTTTTGATTATCAAATCCTAATGCAATGTCTTTTGCTTTTCCTCCTTGTGCTCCATAACCTGGTATTAAAAAATATGTATGTGGTGTAGCTTTTCTTATTTGTTTTAATTGTTCTGGATAAGTTGCTCCTACTACTGCTGCTATACTGCTATATCCATATTTTCCTATAAGCTCTTCTCCCCATTTTTCTACTAATTCAGCTACTTGCATATAAACTTCTTTTCCATTTTCTAATTTTAAATCTTGTAA
>CANQGV010000050.1 GCA_947623475.1 uncultured Clostridia bacterium
GCTATGAGACAAATAAATCCAGATGTAGTAGCAGCTTTCCCAATAACACCTTCAACAGAAATACCACAATATTTTTCAACATTTGTAGCAAATGGTCAAGTTGATACAGAATTTGTAGCAGTTGAAAGTGAACATAGTGCAATGAGTGCTTGTATAGGAGCAGAATCAGCAGGATCAAGAGCTATGACAGCAACATCTGCAAATGGACTATCATTAATGTGGGAAATGATATATATAGCATCAAGTTTAAGATTACCTATAGTATTAAATTTAGTAAATAGAGCAGTATCTGGACCATTAAATATTCATAATGATCATTCTGATGCAATGGGTGTAAGAGATGCAGGATGGATAATGCTATTTTCTGAAAGCAATCAAGAAGCCTATGATAATACACTAATGGCACATAGAATAGCAGAACATCCAGATGTAAGATTACCTTTAATGATATGTCAAGATGGATTTATAACATCACATTCAATAGAAAATATAGAACTTCTTGAAGATGATAAAGTAAAAGAATTTGTAGGAGAATATAAACCAGAACATTATTTATTAAATAAAGAAGAGCCAATAGCTGTTGGACCACTAGATTTACAAGCATTTTTATTTGAGCATAAAGCTCAACAAGCAGAAGCAATGAAAGCAGCTAAAAAAGTAATAGAAGATGTATCAAGAGATTTTGAAAAACTAACAGGAAGAAAATATAGCTTTTTTGAAGAATACAAATTAGATGATGCTGAAATTGCAATAGTATGTATGAACTCAACAGCAGGAACAACAAAAGCAGTAGTAGATAAATTAAGAGAACAAGGAGTAAAAGCAGGATTATTAAAAGTACGTATGTTTAGACCTTTTCCAGCAGAAGAAATTGCAGAAGCTCTAGGACATTTAAAAGCTATAGCAATATTAGATAAAGCAGATTCATTAAACGCAGCAGGAGGAGCACTATTTGAAGACGTTGTATCTGGAATGTATGTAAATGGAAAATCTGTACCAACAGTAAATTATATTTATGGAATAGGTGGTAGAGATACAAAAGAAACAGATATAGAAAAAGTATATAATGATTTATCTGAAATAGTAAAAACAGGAAAAGCAGAAAATCCTTATCGCTATTTAGGACTAAGAAGGGAGGGTGAATAATATGGCATATAATTTAAAAGAAATAATAGCAACTAAGCCTTCAAGATTTACAGCAGGACATAGAATGTGTGCAGGTTGTGGAGCTCCACCAATAGCAAGAATGGTATTAAGAGCTTTAAAACCAGAAGATCATGCAGTAATAGCAAATGCTACAGGTTGTATGGAAGTATCAACATTTATTTACCCATATTCAGCATGGACAGATTCATTTATACACACAGCATTTGAATGTGCAGGTGCAACAATAGCAGGTGTAGAAGCAGCATATAAATCTATGAAAAAACAGGGAAAATTACCAGCAGAAGGAGAAACTAAATTTATTGCATTTGGTGGAGATGGAGGAACTTATGATATAGGATTACAAAGTCTATCAGGAGCAATGGAACGTGGACACGATATGGTATATGTTTGTTATGACAATGGTGCATATATGAATACAGGTATTCAACGTTCTTCAGCAACACCACGTTTTGCCGATACTACAACCTCACCAGCAGGTAGTGTAATACCTGGAAAAATGCAATCAAGAAAAGATTTAGCAAAAGTTATGGTAGGACATCATATTCCATATGTAGCACAAACATTAGGATATATGAATTTTGCTGACTTATATCAAAAAGCAGAAAAAGCTATTTATACAGAAGGTGCAGCTTTCTTAAATGTATTAGCACCTTGCCCAAGAGGTTGGGGATATGCAACAGAAGATTTGATGAAAATAAATAAATTAGCAGTAGATACATGTTATTGGCCATTATATGAAGTTGAAAATGGAGTATACCATATTTCATATAAACCAGCTAATAAATTACCAATAGAAGAATTTTTAAGACCACAAAAGAGATTTAGACATATGTTTAAACCTGGAAATGAGTGGATGATAGAAGAATTCCAAAAAGAAGTTGATTCTAGATGGCAAGAATTACTAGATTTAGAAGAAATAACAAATAAAGCAGAATAATAAAATAAAAAAAGTCCATACTAAAAATAAAGGAAATTTTTAGGAGGGCTTTTTTTATGAGGAAAGAATTAAAAATAAAAAGTGTAGATGCACTTGAAATATTGGATTCAAGAGGAAATCCTACAGTAGAAGCTGTTATAAAATTAGAAAATGGAATACAAGGAAAAGCAAAAGTACCATCAGGAGCTTCAACAGGAAGTTTTGAAGCAATGGAATTAAGGGATGGTGATAAAACTAGATATGGAGGAAAGGGAGTAACAAAAGCAGTAGAAAATATACAGAAAAAAATATCAAAAAAAATAATAAACGAGAATGTTTATGAGCAAAAGAAAATAGACGATATAATGATAGAACTAGACAATACACCTAATAAGTCTAATTTAGGAGCAAATGCAATTTTAGGAGTTTCATTAGCAGTTGCTAAAGCTGCAAGTAATTCATTAGGTATGGAATTATATGAGTATCTAGGAGGTATACAAGCACAAGTACTACCTGTTCCAATGATGAATATTTTAAATGGAGGAAAACATTCAGATAATAATATAAATATTCAAGAATTTATGATTATACCTGTTGGAGATATTACTTTTGCAGAAAGATTAAGACGTGGAGCAGAAATATATCAAGCCTTAAAGAAAGTATTAAATCAAGAAGGATATAGTGTTGGAGTAGGTGATGAAGGAGGTTTTGCACCAAATTTAGAAAATGATGAAAAGGCTATAGAGATGATAATGAAAGCAATATGTGTTGCAGGGTATGAGCCAAAAAAAGATATTATGCTAGCTTTAGATATTGCGAGTACAGAAATGTATGATGAGGCCAGAAAAATAAATAAAGAAGGATACTATTTTTGGAAAACAGATGAATTAAAAACAAAAGAAGAAATGATAGAATATATAGTAAATTTATGTAATAAATATCCAATAATTTCAGTTGAAGATGGATTAGCTGAAGAAGATTGGGAAAGTTGGAAAAAGCTAACAGCATCAATAGGAAATAAAATACAATTAGTTGGAGATGATTTATTTGTCACTAACAAAAAAAGACTATATAAAGGAATAAGTTCTAATATAGCAAATAGTATTTTAATAAAACCAAATCAAATAGGAACACTAACAGAGACATTTGAAACAATACAACTAGCAAAAGATAAAGGTTATGCAACAATTATTTCTCATAGATCTGGTGAAACATCAGACACAACTATAGCAGATATAGCTGTTGCAACAAATATAGGACAAATAAAAACAGGAGCTCCATGTAGAAGTGATAGAGTAAGTAAATATAATAAATTATTAGAAATAGAAAAAAATCTCAACTTATAAAGTTGAGATTTTTTATTTATTTTAATGTTCTAAATTTTGTTTAATTGTTGAGTATTTGTGGAATGAAAATATTCCTACACCTACTATGGCTATACCTGCTATTATTGCTATTGTTATACCAGCTTTAGGTAATACTGGTAATGGTTCAGACAATTTTAATTTAGGTGTTACATCAGATGTTTCTTCTTTTTCATTACCATCAAGATCTGTATATTCAAATTCTATGTTTTTGTTAGTAGGTAAAATATCTTCAACTATATTTGGATCATAATCTTTCTTTAAAGATAACTTATATTGAACTATAGCTGTTTCACCAGATTGTAATTCTGGAATAGACCAAGTAATATTATTATCAGCATCATAATTTGTATTTATTGTTGGTGTTATTGTTCCAAAATTAGGATCTTGTACATATTCAAAATCAAAATTATCAACTATTTCTTGAGGGAAGTGATCTCTTATAACAAGGTTTGTTAAAGATCTAGACTGAGGTGATAAGTTTTTGAAAATTTCTTCAGAAATAGTTTCTTCTAGTTTTTGATCAGCTACGTAGAAGAATTTTCCTATATTAGGATTTGCTGGAGTTCCAAAAACTTCTTTTACAAAATCATTATTTGTTTTGTTAATGTTTGGCATAGGTTTTTGATCACCATTTGCAATTTCTGTAAGAACTGTTATTGTATTGATTCCAGCAGTTTCTAAAGATTTTAAATTTTCTTTTGTTTTATCAACTACTTCTTGAGAAAAATATTCTTTAACACCAACGGCAACATTTGGTATACCATCTGTTAAGATAACCATATATTTTTCTGTTGAATCATCTTGACTAAATATTTTTTTAGCACAAGTTATACCAGCATCCAAGTCTGTTCTAGGACCATCCATTACGATTCCATCTATTGCAGAACCTAAAGCTTCTGCATCACTACTTAATTCAGATACAAGTCTTGCATCTGCTTCTGTTCCTTCTGATGTATCTGATTCTGTTGAGAAACTAGCAATACCAATTTTCAATTCACTATTAGATTCTAATAATTTAGAAATTAATTCTTTAGCAGAATCACGGACCATTTGAGCTCTGGATTTATTAGCTATATTCAAAGTCATACTATTAGAGTTATCAATAAGGAATACTATTTCTCCATTTGGAATAATTGTTTCTTCTCCATTAACAACTTTTAATTGAATAGTTACATTTTTATTAGGTAAATCTGTGTCTATAATTCTTTTTTCAAAATAAGATTTATCTGTGATATCTATTCTACAAACTGGTTCATCTACAACTTCCATAGTAACATTATCATAAGAAGCTAAAGATACATTAGCTATTAATAATATTGCTATAAAAAGACTAACTAAAACTTTAAAAATTTTTTGCTTTTTCATATTCATAATAAATTCCTTTCATATCATATATTTTGACATTAATATTTTATCACAAAATATTAAAAATACAACCCTAAAGGCAAAAAAAGTGGAAAAAAATAATAAAATATGATAAAATACAAATTCAGAGGGGAGAATAGGATGTTAGAGAAAATTAATAAACCTAATGATTTGAAAAAATTAAATTTAGATGAAAAAGAAAAATTAGCAGAAGAAATAAGAGAATATATATTAAAAATCGTTTCAGAAAACGGTGGACATTTAGCTTCAAATTTAGGTGTAGTTGAATTGACAATAGCACTACATACAATTTTTGATATTCCTCATGATAAATTAATATGGGATGTAGGACATCAATCTTATGTGCATAAAATCTTAACAGGAAGAAAAGAAGAACTAAAAACATTAAGAAAATTTGGAGGAATAGCAGGATTTCCAAAAACTAAAGAATCTGAAGCTGATTGTTTTAATACAGGACATAGTAGCACATCAATATCAGCTGCACTTGGAATGGCAAGAGCAAGAGATATAAAAAAAGAAAAAAATTCTGTTATTGCAGTTATTGGTGATGGAGCATTAACAGGGGGAATGGCATTAGAAGCTTTAAATGATGCTGGATGTAGTCAGACAGATATTAAAGTAATTTTAAACGACAATGAAATGAGTATTTCAAAAAATATAGGAGGATTAAATAGATTTTTAGGAAAACTAAGAACTAAAAAACTTTATAAAAAATCTAGTATATCTTTAAAAAATATTTTATTGAAAATACCATTAGTAGGAAAACCAATAGTAAAAATATGCCAAAGAAGTAAACGAGCAATTAAACAATTAGTAATACCTAAAATGTATTTTGAAGATATAGGATTCTGTTATTTAGGTCCAGTAGATGGGCATAATATAAAAGAATTAGAAAATATATTAAAATTAAGCAAGCAAGTAAAAGGACCAGTTTTAATTCATGTATTAACTAAAAAAGGAAAAGGGTATGAAATAGCAGAAAAAAATCCAGATAGATATCATGCAACAGGACCATTTAATATAAAAACAGGAAAGTCAAAACAAGCCAAGAAAGCAGACTATTCTAAAATTTTTGGAGATACATTAGTGGAACTAGCAGAGCAAAACGAGAAAATAACAGCAATTACAGCAGCAATGAAAGATGGAACAGGAATGAGAAAATTCCAAGAAAAATTTCCAGATAGATTTTTTGATGTAGGAATAGCAGAACAACATGCACTATGTTTAGCAGCTGGAATGGCAAAAGAAGGTGCAATTCCATTTGTATCTATATATTCTTCTTTTTATCAGAGAGGATATGATCAAGTAATACATGATATAGCAACTCAAAAACTTCCTGTTATAATGTGTGTAGATAGAGCTGGAATTGTAGGAGCAGATGGAGAAACACATCAAGGAATGTTGGATATGGCCTTTTTTAGGTTAGTGCCAAATTTAATAATTATGGCTCCTAAGAATTTTCAAGAATTAAGAAAAATGATGAAAAAAGCAGTAGAACTAAAAAGACCAGTAATAATTCGTTACCCTAGAGGAGGAGAAAATTCAGAAGTTTGGAAAAATAATAACACCAAAAAAATAAATATAGAAATAGGAAAAGCAGAAAAAATAAAAAGTGGAAAAGATATAACAATTGTAGCAATTGGAAAAACTGTAGAAAAAGCAATAAAAGTAAATGAAAAATTAAAAGAAAAAGGTATTGATGCAGAAATAATAAATGCAAGATTTTTAAAACCTTTAGATAAAAAAACTATTTTAAAATCTATAAATAAAACAAAAAGAATAGTAACTATAGAAGATGGAACAATAATAAATGGATTAGGAAGTGCTATAAAAGAAATAATAGTTGATGAAAAATTAAAAAATATAGAATTAAAAGTTTTTGCATATCCTGATAAATTTATAGAACATGGTTCAGTTGAAGAACTAGAAAAAAAATATGGACAAGATGTAGAATCTATAGTAAAGGAGATAGAAAAGATTGGAAAGACAAGAAGACAAAATGTGCTTAGCACAAGTAGAGGATAAAATTAAAATTTCTAAAAAAACAAACAGAATGCAAGCAACAGACTTTTTAGATATGTATCAACTATCATTAGTTAGAAGTTATTTAAAGAAAAACAATATTACTAATTATTTTTTATATGGAGGGTATAAAGAAGCAGAAAGAAAAATATTAGTTGCATATCCAGATGACAAAGAAGAAATAGCAAAAAGTAAAAGTGAAGAATTAGTAAAAATAGTAAGAGTAGAATTATCAGAAAAAGAAAGAGGAAAATATACTCACAGAAATTATTTAGGTGGAATTATCAAATTAGGATTAAAAAGAGAAAAAGTAGGAGATATAGTAGTATCTCCTAATGGTGCAGATATTATAGTAGTAAAAGATTTTGCAGAAATCTTATCAAAAGAATTACCATCACTTACAAGGTTTCAAGACAGTAAAATAACAATTAAAGAAATAAAAGATCTAAGAAAACAAGAAATTAGAATTGAAGATGTAAAAATAATAGTTCCATCATTAAGGTTAGATACAGTAGTTTCAGATTTAGCAAGAACTTCTAGAAGTAAAGCAGTGCAAATAATTAAACAAGAAAGAGTTTTTATTAATGGTCAAAATGAAACAAAAGTATCAAAGCAACTAAAATTAGAAGACATTTTAACAATTAGAGGAAAAGGTAGATTTATAATAAAAGAGGTTGTAGGAACAACTAGAAGTGGAAGACAGATAATTCGTGTTGAAAAATACATATAATTCATAATTAATTCTCTTTATTTTAAATCTACAATAGTAACTCCAGATTCACCCTCTCCAAAAGTTCCTATACGGAAACTTTTTACATGAATATTTTTCTTAAGAAATTGTTGAATTCCAGAGCGAAGTTTACCAGTTCCTTTTCCATGAACAATTCGTACTGTTTGTAAATGAGCTAAAGTAGCATCATCTAAAAATTTATCAACAACAGGAATTGCTTCTTCAACATTCATACCAATAATATTTAACTCAGTAGAAACTGCTTTTGTTTTGTTAGAGTTAGCATAATTGATACTTGATTTTTTAGAATTGGATTTTTGACTTTTAGAAATAGGTGAAAGAGCAGAAATTGGAACAGTCATTTTTAATCCACTAATTTGAACTTGAACTTCATCACTTTTTGAGATATTTGATATTATTGTTCCTTCTTTATTAACAGTATTTACAAGTACATCTAAACCTTTATAAATTTTGCTCTTTTTAATTGTATTATTTGTTTTAGTTATTTTACTTTCAGTATTATTTATATTTAAATTTTTAATGCTTTTATTTAAATCGTTTCGCAAAGAATCTATTTTTTTAGCATTATGAGCTTCTTTAATAATATAGTCAACTTCATCTTTAGCATCTAAAAGTAAATTTCTAGCTTTTACTTTTGCTTTATTTATAATATCTTTTTCTCTCTCTTGAAGAGATATAGAATCTTTTTCAAGTTTTTCTTTAAGTTTAGAAATATCATTTAAAGTCTTTTCTGTTTTTATTTTATCTTTTTCAATTTTTGATTTATTATCATAAATATTTTTTAACAATTCTTCAATATGAATATCATCATTTGACAATAAAGATTTTGCATTTTCTATTATTTCATTTGATAATCCTAATTTTTTACTAATTTCAAAAGCATTACTCTTACCAGGAATTCCAATTAGTAAATTATATGTTGGACTTAAAGTTGATAAATCAAATTCAACACAAGCATTTTCAAAACCTATATTTTCTAAAGCATAGTTTTTAAGTTCTTGATAATGAGTTGTGGCAACAACTAAGACGTCTTTTTTATATAAATATTCTAATATGCTAATAGCTAAACTAGCACCTTCTAAAGGATCTGTGCCAGAGCCAAGTTC
>CANQGV010000051.1 GCA_947623475.1 uncultured Clostridia bacterium
ATTCCTGTAATCATACCTATTGCTTCTTTTGCATATTCTGTTATGCTTGTTGGATTTACAAATTTAGTTATTTCTATCTCCCTAACTCCATTGATAATATTAGATATAAATTCACTTTTCCAAAATGAATTTGAATCTAATTCTTGATATTTTTGTATAATGTCTTCTATATATGTTTGTAAATTGGTAACTAGTTCTACTGTACTATCTATTAGTATTGGTATTATTGCTATTACAATTATTGATATAAATAAAATAGCTATTACATATACTGTTATTATACTAAATGCCCTTGCTTTTTTCTGTATAATTTTCACATTACTATTTTTATACATTTTTTCAAATTTTCTACATGGCAAATATAATAGATATGCTATAAATATTCCTGATAATATTGGTGCTATTGTTTTAAAAAAGTCTTCTACTATGTCTGCTATATTACTAAACTGATTTAATAGATGATAGACTATTATTAATGTTATACCAAGTGTAAACCAATAAAACCATTTTTTTCCATGATTTTTTATTTTATCCATTTTACTTCCTCCTATATTTCTATATCTAATTCAACCGGACAATGATCACTTCCATAAATATCTGTATGAATTTTTGCTTCTTTTATTTTATCTTCTATTTGTTTTGATGTAATAAAATAATCTATTCTCCATCCTGCATTATTTTCTCTAGCATGAAACATATATGACCACCAACTATATATATTTTCTTTGTTTGGATATAAATAGCGAAAACTATCTGTAAACCCTGCTTTTAATAATTCTGTCATCTTACCTCTTTCTTCATCAGTAAATCCTGCATTATGGTGATTTGTTTTTGGATTTTTTAAATCTATTTCTTTATGTGCAACATTTAAATCTCCACACATTATTATTGGTTTTGTTTTGTTTAATTTTAATAAATAGTTTCTTATTTCATCTTCCCAAATCATTCTATAGTCTAATCTTTCTAATCCTCTTTTTGAATTTGGAGTATATATATTTACTAAATAGAAATTTTCAAATTCTAAAGTTATAACTCTTCCTTCTTTGTCATGCTCTGGTTTTCCTATTCCATATTTTACATTAAGTGGTTCGATTTTTGTAAAAATTGCTGTACCTGAATAACCTTTCTTTTCAGCACTATTCCAATAACTTTTATATCCTTCAAATTCCAATTCTACTTGTTCTTCTTGACATTTTGTTTCTTGTATACAAAATATATCAGAATTTAATTTTTTAAAACTTTCTTCAAAGTCTTTTTTTAAACATGCTCTTATTCCATTCACATTCCATGATACTAATTTCATTATCCTTTTCCTTTCAGCTGTTTATTTAGTAGCATTTTAGCATAAGTTTTGTATTTTTTCAATAATATTATAATTTTAAAAGGAAGAAGTATTAAATTACCTCTTCCTTATTATACTTATATTATTTTATTGAACTACACTTACTGGTAAAGTACGACGTCCCCATGCTAATGCTGCTGCATGTGAGCTAAAGTAAATGTCTATTCTATTTCCTTTAATTGCTCCACCTCTATCTTGTACTGTATATATATTTCCACCTATATTTAGTTTTGTTCCAAATGCAAATTTTGATGGTGCTGCTACTGTTACACCTTGTATAGCTCTATTACCTGATGCTGTAATTCCTGTTGATTTACCACAACATCTACTGCATCCACAATATGCTGTAACTACATACATTTCTCCTCCTGTTACTGGTGCTGTTCTTGGTGTTACTGCTGCTCTAGATGTTACTTTTTTATCAACTTGTACTATTTTGTTTACTGGCTCTTTTATAATTTCTTCTGATAAAACTGTTCTTTCTATTTCTTCTTCGTTTTGATATTTTACTTTATATGTTACTTGCTTTATTCCTTCTTGTCCTTCTTGTACTACTTTGTTTGTAGTATCTGTTGTTCCTTCTACTGTTGCTTTTGTTATTGTTTCAAAAGGTATTGGCTCTTGCTCTGTTATTATTTTTTCAATAATTGGTGCATAACTTTCTAATAATTCATCTATAGATGTTTCAACACCTTCTTCTGATATTTTTGCTACTTGTATTTCTTGTGCTGATTTATTTGTTATTTTTATAGTTGTTCCTGGTTTTATTTCTTCTTCTAGGTCTGGTGTTACTTTTTCGTCTTCTTCTAATATTATATTGTTTTCTTCAAGAATGTCTGCTACTTTTTTGCTATTTGTTAATACTGTCATTTCATATCCATTTTGTAGTTGTATTTTAACGTCTTCAAATTTTATATTAACAGCTAGTACACCTATTCCTGATAAAAGAATTAATACAATTACTATTCCTAGTATTTTACGAATGTAATTATTTCTTATTCTTCTTTTCATAATTACCTCCTTCGGCGATTGCAGTTATTATATTATATATTATTTTATTTGTCAAATTTATCAATTTTTTATAACCCTTGATTTTAAAAGGTTTCTTATTTTATTATATTCAACAAAAGCTTGATATATGTATAATTTTTCTAAATTTGTAATTTTTTTATTTTTTATTTTCGTATATTGTATAAAAATTTAAAATATGCTATTATTAGATTAGTTTTAATATAAGGAGGAATTTATATGTCAGTAACTTTAATTATTGTTGTAATCATTGCTTTAGTAGTTATAGCTTTAATTGCTATTTACAATGGACTAATAAAAGCTAGATTAAAAGTAGATAATGCTTGGAGTCAAATTGACGTTCAATTACAAAGAAGATTTGATTTAATACCTAATTTTGTTGAAACTGTAAAAGGATATATGTCACATGAAAAAGAAGTCTTAGAAAAAGTTACAGAACTTAGAACATCTTGGGCAAATGCTTCAACTGTTTCTGATAAAGCTAAATTAGATGGAGAACTTTCAAATACATTAAAAACAATTATGGCTGTTTCTGAAAATTATCCAGATTTAAAAGCTAATCAAAACTTTTCTGAACTATCTGAAGAATTAAGAAATACTGAGAATAAAATTTCTTTTTCTAGACAATTCTATAATGATAGTGTCACAATGTATAACACAAAAATAGCAACATTCCCTTCTAATATTATTGCTGGAATGTTCCATTTTACTGCTCGTGATTTGTTTAAAACTGAAAACGATGAAGTTAGAAAAAATGTAAAAGTAGATTTTGGTAATAACTCTTAATCATGGAGGCTTATTATGTTTAAAAATCAAGTAAAAAATAAAGTTGAGTCTGGCGTTATTGTTTCTATATTTATAGTAGTTATTACATTAATTGTATATTATGTTTGTCATGCTTTTAATTTAGGAACATACTCAATTGTAATTGCTTTAATCTTTTCAATTTTTTCTGCTTTTATTTCTTATTATAATTGCGATAAAATTGTTTTAAGTATGTCAAATGCACGTCCAGCAACTAAAGAAGAGGATTTAAAACTTGTTAATATATTAGATGCTTTAATGGTAACAGCTAATTTACCTACAAAACCTCGATTATATGTAGTTGATGATCCTCAACCAAATGCTTTTGCAACTGGAAGAAATCCAGAGAAAGCTGTAATTTGTGTTACAACAGGTTTATTACAAAAATTAGAATATTATGAATTAGAAGGTGTAATAGCTCATGAAATGAGCCATATAAAAAATTATGATATACGTCTTTCTGCTGTTGTTTCTGTTATGGTTGGTTTTATTGTAATGATTTCTGACATAATCTCTCGTGCAATTTTTTGGGGTTATGCAGATAGAGACAATGATAGCGATAGTTCAGGAAATGCAATCTTAATGTTAATTGGATTTATTTTCTTAATTCTTTCGCCTATATTTGGCTCTCTTATGCAACTTGCTCTTTCTAGAAAAAGGGAGTTTTTAGCAGATGCTACAGCTGTTGAATTAACTCGTAATCCAGAAGGTCTAATTTCTGCTTTGCAAAAATTAGATTCAGATGATAATCAATTAGAAACAGCAAATTCAGCAACAGCAAATATGTATATAGTAAATCCTTTTAAATCTAATACAAGAGAAGGTAAGAAAAAATCTTCAAATCTATGGTCAACACATCCAAGTATAGAAGATAGAATTGAAGCTTTAAGAAACATAAAATAAGAATCTTGTTGTCTTTGACAATAAAAAACGGGACTATTGATTAGTCTCGTTTTCTATATATTTTTCATATACTGTACTTGTTAAATCTAAAATACTTTCTCCTGTTTCACTAAGGTTTCCTCCACCTGAGCCATCATCTTCCATTTTTGATAATGTAATCCATTTTTTTAATCTTTTGCTATATACTTCATCTACACTTTTTCCTAATCCAGCACCAGAAATCTCAATATCATATTCTTGGTATTCATCTTCTACTTTATTTGCTAATTCTTTCAATTGTTTTATTTCATCTTTACTAAGTTTAGCCTTTTTTAAATCTTCTGGTTTAGCATATTCATCATATTCTTCTATATCACCATTGAAATATATAATATAACCATTTTTGCTATCTTCCCATGTATGATTTTCATAAGAATATTTAAATATTGGCTCTTTTTCTTTTCCCTTTAAAAAGATTATTGTTCCTACTATACCTGTTATTATACATACAACTACTATCAATATTATCATTTTAATTTTTTTACTCATTTTTTCATCTTCCTTTTACTTATTTTACTATTACTACAACATTTGCTGTTGCATATTCCTTACAATGTGATAGACTTATATCTATTTGCTCTATATCTTTTATTTCTTTTATAAATTTTACTATTGGCTTTCCTTTTTTATCATTTACTATTTCTACATCTTTCCATGTCATATCATATTTATCTTTTAAGTAATTTGAAATTGCTTTATATATAGCTTCTTTTGCTGCAAATCTTGCTGCATAATGTTGATATTTTTGTTTGTTTTTACCTTCACAATATTCGATTTCTTTTTTTGTGTAAATTTTATTTAAAAATTTATTTCCTAATGTATCAATACCTTCTTTTATTCTACTTATTTCTATAATATCTGTCCCACATGTAATTTTCATATTTTACTCCTCTATTTTACCTATTTATCTACTATTTTATACACTCTTTTGGCATTTTCAAAAGTTTGCTTAGCTACTTCTTCTAATGTCATTTTTTTAACTTCTGCTACTTTTTCTGCTATATACTTTACTTTTCTTGGCTCATTCCTTTTTCCTCTTTCTGGCTCTGGAGATAAATAAGGACTATCTGTTTCTATTAACATTTTATCATTTGGTACTATTGATATAAATTCATTTGCATTTTTTGCATTTTTAAATGTTACAGGTCCTGCAAAGGAAATATAAAAATCTAGTTTTAATGCTTCTTTTACTAACTCTCTATTATGTGGACAACAATGAAATATTCCCATATTATTTACTTTGTTTTTCTTTAATATTTCTAAAGTGTCATTTATTGCATCTCTACAATGTATTGTTATTGGTAAATCAAATTCATTTGCTAACTCTATTTGTTTTATAAATGCTAATTTTTGAAGTTCTTTATTTTCTTTATTCCAATAATAATCTAATCCAATTTCTCCAATTGCTACTAAATATTTATTTTCTCTTTCTGTTTCCACAATTTGCTTTATTTCTTCTAACTCTTTCAACAGTTCTTCTTCATTCTGTGGAATATCATTTGGCGAAATACCTACTGTTGCATATAAGTCATATTTTTTTGCAAGCTTAATAGCTTTTTGGGATGATTCTAGACTATAACCTATTGTAACAAATTTACAATTATTTTCTTGTAAATTTCTTTTTATAACCTCTTCTCTGTCTTCATTAAATTTTTCATCATCTAGGTGACAATGTGAGTCAAAAAACTGCATTTTTCTTCCTTTCTACAATTAAAATGTTGATATTATATATATCAACATTTTAATTAACTCTTTAATAATAGTTAAATTTCTTCTTATGTGTTTTTATATTTGTTAGTCTTGGCAATAATAATTCATATTAAGGTCTAAACCTTTATGCCATTTTCCTATAAAATCTATTTGTAAATATTCTTCTAAATCATAAGTAGGCTCTACTACAACCTTTCCTTGTTTATCTATACTTCCCCATTTTCCATCTAACTTAATTCCTGCATAACCATCTTCATTTTGTTCTGTAGCATCATCATATTTATAGTCTACAACTACATTTCCATTTTTATCTACAAATCCATATTTTCCGTTTTGTTTATTTAAGAATAAAGTATTTGATGTTAGTACATCAGATGCTGCCTTTTCTTCAAATTTGAAATTATAGTATTTATATTCATCTTGTACTCTCATTTTTATATAAGCTTTTTCTTTATTGATGTCTAATAGTATTCCTGATAATTTTTCTTCCAAATCTTTATTTAGTATTCTAGCATTTAATTCAGCATCTTCTATTATATAAATATCAGCATCTTTATTGTATGCAATTACATTATTTTCAAATGGTATTATTGGGCTTTGTGCTGCATCTATTATTCCATATGTATCACCTTGTTTAGCTACAAATGTTCCTATTGCTGATTCTGTTAAATCATCATATTTAGGCTCTATTACCACTTTTCCTGTTAGATCCATAAAACCATATTTTCCTTTTTGTTCAAATATAATTCCTGCACCTTCAGTTTCCATTTCTGAAATAGATTTTACTTTTTCAATTCCTTTTCCATCTATTTCTTCACCATTTTTATTTATTATTTTTTTTGTACCTTTATCTACTACAACATATAAATTACTTCCATATACATCATCTATGTCATCATATGTTGGCTCTAAAATAATTTGGTTTGAATAGTTAACTATTCCGTATTTTTCATTCTTTTTTACTTTTAATGCATGTGTTATTGATTGCATTACTGAAATTTCTTCATATTCTGCTGGTATTATTTCATTACCATCTAAATCAATCAATCCATATAAACCGTCTTTTTTTACTTTTAACTTATCTTCTTCATACCAAACATTATTATTTTCATCATAATTAGCAACTGGCTCTATTTGTTCATATCCTTGTAAAATTTCTTGATTTTTACTATTTAAAGCTTTTGTTTTATAGCTTCCATCTTCGTAATCAACTCCATATGTACAAAGGAACACATCTTTTTTATTATTTGGAATTACTATCAACTCTTGATATGATGGCTCTATTACAGATTCTCCGTTGGCATTGATTACACCCCATTTATCATCTTTAAAACTTGTGTAATAACTTTGACTTGTTATTTTTCCTCCATTATCTTGTCCTTTATGTAACAATTTATATATTGCTATTATCACCATAATTATAACAACTATTACTAATATAACTGCTATAACTTTCTTTATGTTTAATTTTGGCTCACTATCTACATCAAATCTTTTTCCTCTACTCATACATTTTCTCCTTTTTTAAATTTACATATTACTACGCTTAAATCATCTTGTATTCTTCCTAAGTTATTATCAATTGCTTCTGCTAATACTAAATCTGCTATTTTTCTTGAATTTTCTGTTTCTAAATCTTCTAGCATATATTTTAGCCACAATTCTTTGTTTTTATATTCTATGTTTGAATCTAAGATGCCATCTGTACACATTAATAATATGTCATTATCTTGTATGTCTTTATCATAGACAACCAATTTGCTTTCTTCTACAATTCCTGTTGGAAGTGAAGATGCTTTTATTATTTGTACCCTTTTTTTATTTTTTATGTATGAAGGACATGCTCCACTTTTTATAAATTCGATTTTTCCTTGATATAAATCTATTATTGCTATGTCCAATGTTGCAAAAGATTCTACATTATTTGAAATTAAACTTGTATTAATTAATTCTAAAGAGGTTTTTTTATCAAATCCTGATAATAGTAAATTTTCTAGCATTCTAATAGCTTGAAGACTACTCTTTTTAGCTTCTCTTCCTGTTCCCATTCCATCACTTAATGCTATTAAATAATTACCATCTTTTAACCTAATACTTGTTATACTATCTCCAGATTCTTCACTTTGTGTTTTTGCTACTTCGTTGTTTGCAATAAACAATTCAAATTTATCTTTTGATAAAAATTTTAAATGTGTTCCGATTCCTTCTTCTTCGTTTATAACTATTGGCTCTTTTAGCTCTTTTGATAATATTTTTTCAATCTTTTTTATTTTAGCTGTTTCTTCATTATGTTTTAAATATAATTCAACAAAATATCTATTATTTTTTCTGATTGATATATCTTCTACTTCTATTTTTTCATCTGCTAATTTTATTAATATCTCTTGTTTTTCTTGTTCATACTCTTTAGAATTTTCAGCTTCTGTTTTTATATTTTTTGCTACCCCTTGAATAGCTTTTGATACTGTTTTTAATTGTTTTTTTGCATTTTTATTTAATTCGTCTATTTTCTTTTGCCAAATAAAACTTGATTTGCATACTTTATATGAAGTGTTTATTATTCTTACTATTTGCATAATATTTTCTTTTAAGTATTCATTTATATCTCTATCATCTATTCCTATAATATAGCTATTGCATTGTTTAAATATTTCTATTAAGTTATTTTCATTGATTTCTTGATTTTCTAACATGAAATCAAATATTTTATCTAATATTTTTCCTTTTACATCTGCTATATCTTCATAAAGTATATTTTCTTTATATGGATCTAAGTTATTTAATAATTCTGTTACAAAGATTTCTTTGTTGTTTTTTCTATCTTCTAAATTTTCATAGTCTTT
>CANQGV010000052.1 GCA_947623475.1 uncultured Clostridia bacterium
CCTGTAGATATATGTGTCATTTTATCTGCTAGTCCTGCTTTTTCTACTGCTGAGGCTGAATCTCCCCCTCCTATTATTGTAATTGCTTCAATTTGTGATAATTCTTTTGCTACTTCATTTGTTCCTTTTGCAAATTTTGGAAATTCAAAAACTCCTAATGGTCCATTCCATATTACTGTTTTAGCATTTTTTAATTCTTCTACATATGACTCTATTGTTTTTTCTCCAATATCCATTCCTTCCCATTCTGCTGGTATTTGAGTTGTAGCTACAGTCATACTTTCTGTGTCTTTGTCATATTCTTTTCCTACAACTGTGTCTATTGGTAACATTAGTTTTACATTTTTTTGTTTTGCTTTTTCCATTATTTCTCTTGCTAAGTCTAATTTATCTTCTTCACATAAAGATTTTCCTATTTCATAACCTTGTGCTTTAATAAATGTATATGCCATACCTCCACCTATTATTAGTGTATCCACTTTTTCTAGTAGATTTTCTATGACACCTATTTTATCTGAAACCTTTGCTCCTCCTAGAATTGCTACAAATGGTCTTTCTGGATTATCTAATGCTTCTCCTAAAAATTTTAATTCTTTTTCAATTAAAAATCCTGAAACTGCTGGTAAATAGTCTGCTACTCCTGCAGTTGAAGCATGAGCTCTATGTGCTGTTCCAAATGCATCATTTACAAATACTTCTGCTAATTTTGCTAATTTTTTAGCAAACTCTGGCTCATTATCTGTTTCTTCTCTATGGAATCTTACATTTTCTAATAGCATTATTTCTCCTGGACGTAATTTTTGTGCTTTTTCTTGTGCATCTTCTCCTATTACGTCTTCTGCCATTATTACATTTTTATTTAATAATTTTGATAATTCTTCAGCTACTGGCTTTAATGAAAATTCTGGTTTAAATTCTCCTTTTGGTCTTCCTAAATGTGAGCATAATATTACTGCACAGTCATTCTCAAGTAAATACTGTATTGTTGGTAATGCTGCTACTATTCTTCTGTTGTCTGTGATTTTTTTGTTTTCATCCATTGGAACATTAAAATCACAACGTGCTAATACTTTTTTCCCTTTTAAATCAATATCTTTTACTGTTTTTTTGTTCATATAATTTTGCCTCCTATTTTTTCTTCTTTTTTAGTATTTACATTATTTTATAGTTAATGCAATTCTATAATAAAAAAGAATACTTTTCAAGTATTCTTTCTATTTTAATTGATTATTTTTATAAATTAATTTTTTGTTGAAATATAGTATGCTAAATCTACTAATTTATTTGAGTAACCCCATTCGTTATCATACCAAGAAACTAATTTCACAAAAGTATCTGTTAACATTATTCCTGCTGTTGCATCAAATATTGATGTACGTTTATCTGATAAGAAGTCTGAAGATACAACTGCATCTTCTGTATATCCTAAGATTCCATTTAGCTCATTTTCAGA
Source organism: uncultured Clostridia bacterium (assembly GCA_947623475.1). GTDB lineage: Bacteria > Bacillota > Clostridia > TANB77 > CAG-508 > CAG-269. The sequence goes on from CANQGV010000052.1 coordinate 1,454, forward strand.
TGCTTTCTTTATTGCAGCACATATTTCTTCATATGTTGCTGGTTTTTCTAAGTTACATGTTAAGTCAACTACTGATACATCTATTGTTGGAACTCTAAATGCCATTCCTGTTAATTTTCCATTTAAATCTGGTATAACTTTTCCAACTGCTTTAGCAGCACCTGTTGATGATGGAATTATATTTGCAGATGCAGCACGTCCACCTCTCCAATCTTTCTTTGAAGCACTATCAACTGTTTTTTGTGTAGCTGTTGTACTGTGAACTGTTGTCATTAGCCCTTCTTTTATTCCGAAATTGTCATGAATAACTTTTGCTAATGGTGCTAAACAGTTTGTTGTACATGATGCATTTGATATAATATTCATGCTTGGATCATATGTTTCATTGTTTACTCCCATTACAAACATTGGTGCATCTTTTGATGGTGCACTTATTATAACTTTTTTAGCTCCTGCATCTATATGTGCTTGTGCTTTTTCTAATGTTGTAAATACTCCTGAACATTCTAAAACATATTCTACTCCAATTTCTCCCCATGGTATGTTATGTGGATCCATTTCATTGTATACTTTTATTTCTTTTCCATTTACTGTTAATTTATTTCCTTCTCCTTCTACTGTTCCTGTAAATCTTCCGTGTGCTGTATCATATTTTGTCATATATGCCATATAATCTGCTGATATAAATGGGTCGTTTATTGCAACTACTTCTACTCCTTCCTTTGCTAAAGCTGCTTGGAAAGATAAGTTTCCAATTCTTCCAAATCCATTAATTCCAATTTTTATTGACATTTTATACTTCCTCCTTGTTTTTTATTATTAACTTAAAAAGTTAATTTCATTCTATATCAAATATTAAAAATTTGCAACTACTTAAATAACTTTTCTAATACTGTTATAAACATAGCATGTGACCAACCTAAACCAATTACCCAATTTGGTTTTAATGTTGAATTATCAATTTGCTCTCCTAATAAATTATGTTTTCCTGCTGTTTTTACAACAAAGTCAAAAGTTTCTTTTGCTTTTCTTTTTTCTCCTGATTTTATATAATACAAAGTCATCCAAAGATTAGCTATTGGCCATGGATTTCCATTCATATAATGATCTTGTTCAAATCTTTGATATCCTCCTGTATATGTACGTAAACTTAAATTTATTCTCTCAACAGTATTTTGTATTTTCTTTTCTTTTGGTTTAAACATGTTAAATGGTGTTACAGCTCCTAATATGCTTATATCCATTTTTTTGTCTTCTGCATTTCTTACATATGATTTCTTTTCTTCATCATACATATTTAAGTTTATAAACTTTTTAAGCTGTACCATTAATTTTTCTAGTTCTTGTGAATTTTTTGATACTTTATCTTCTTTTAAACGATTATTTTCAAAATTAGATGTATTTTTTCCTAATGCTTTGTATATTTTTAATTGACTATCAAAAGCTGCATAAATACTTGCTATTGAGTATAGATGAACTCCTTCACACATTTCCCAAAGGTCATAACTTATATGATATTTGTGACCTTTTCTTTTTAATGCTGCTTCCATTTCTTCTTGAACTACATCTTTTTTATTTATTGTTACAGTTATTCCTAACCAATCTTTTACATAGTCTTTCAAAAACTTAATTGCTTTTTCGCACATAGGTAGAGTATCTTTTAAGAATTTTTCTGATTTTGTATATGTGTAATGTTTATATACTCCATATACTACACTAGCTGTTTCATCTACTTGGTATCCCCAACTTGGTGCTAATTTTCCATCTGTATAAAAACGTTGTTCCCACATACCATTTTTGCTTTGTGTTTTTTTGCAAAATACTTTATAAAATTTTTCTGCTTCTTTATCCATTTTTAAAATATCTAATGCTCTTGTTACAAATACTGCATCACGTGGCCAACAATATGCATACATTCCACATTTAGTACGATTTTCATCTATTTCTGGTGATGCTATTATTCCACCTGTTTCTTGATTAGTAAGTAATGGAAATAATAATATACTTCTTTTGTAAATTTCTTTTATTTTTTCTTCATAACTATTTTTAGGTTCTTTTATATTTAAAGTATTATGGCTTTTTAAATATTTTCTCCAATATGCTTTTACATTTGTATATTCTTTATTTAAATCGTTTTTCTTAATTCTATCAATTTCTCTTTCTAAGTCTGATACATTTTTATTTTCATCTATCAATATACAAATTTCTATTTCTTTCTTTTCATTTGGAGCTATTAGTCCTATATCAAAACTGATACTTGCATCATTTGACATTCCTATATAGTCTTTGTCTTTTATTTCTCCTCTTTTTATTGTTTCTTTACTTCCATTTAATTGGTGTGAAAGTAATTTGTATTTTTTTGCAAATGTTGAAAATGAAAAGTCATGAGCATATTGTAACATTCCTCCATCAACAATTTTGCTTCCGACCATATTATTATTATCTGTTAGTAATGCTGAATGCACATAAAATTTAGTATCTAAGTCTATTTTTCCTTCATTTATGAACATATATTTTCTTACTAAAACATTTTCTTTTAACATCACAAAATCTGTTTGTACTATTTTTATATTAAAATATGTATTAGTAATTTCTGTATTTAATACATTTGTGTCTGGATCATAATATTGTACATAATTATTATTTATATCATTATGTAAATATATTAAATCTGAGTTATTTATTGTTACTCCTGTATGAAAAAATTCTATATATTGTCTGTTATCCCTAGCCGGAAAATACATTCTTTGTATTTCTCCTTTTGCTGTTAAAGTTGCTATCATTTTTTGATTTCCTATTATCGCTTCATTATAATATTTATTTTCCATTATTCCTACCCTTCAATCACATTTAAAATTTGTTTTTCTAAATCCTTTATTTTTTCATTTATTCTGTATATATCTCTATCAGAAAGAGTGCTATTATCCATATCTTCTTTTACACATATATCCATGTCTTTAATTTCATCTTTAATTTTTTCAAGTCTATGCATAATTTCGCCTCTAATTGTTTTTGTTACTTTTCTTTCTATTGATGCTGTTCTTTCTACTTCTGCTTCTCCTGTTAGTTCATATGTTTCACCAAATTCAGGCATGTTTACATTTATACCTGTTTCTGTTTCTATTTTTTCTTTTAATACTTCTTCTGAATTTTCTTCACCATGTACTAAAAATATGTGTTTTGGTTTTTTTATAAAAGAATATATAAAGTTCATAAGCCATTCTTGATCTGCATGTCCGGAATATCCTTCTATATATTCAATTCTTGCATTTACTGCAACTTCTTCACCAAATATTTTTACAGAAGTTGCACCATCTACAATGTTATACCCTAATGTTCCTGGTGCTTGATAACCAACAAAAAGTATTGTGTTTTTAGGATTCCAAATGCTATGTTTTAAATGATGTTTTATTCTTCCTACTTCACACATACCACTTGCTGAAATTATTATCGAAGATTCTTCACTTTCGTTTAATGCTCTTGATTCTTCTGTTGTCATAGTGAATTTTAATCCTGGAAATTCAAGTGGATTATTTCCACTTAATATTTCATTTTTTATTGTATCGTCAAATAAATTTGTATTTTTCTTAAAAACTTCTGTTGCCGATATTGCAAGAGGACTATCTACATATACTGGTGTTGACATTAATTTTTGATATTTTCTTTGAAATTCCTCATCTTGCAAATGGTTTTCTTTTAGCTTATTTATTTCATATAAAATTTCTTGAGTTCTTCCTACTGCAAATGATGGTATTACAACTGTTCCTCCATTATCTAAAGTTTCTGCAACTATATCTAAAAATAGTTGTGCTTTATCATCATTTCTCATATGAAGTCTGCTTCCATATGTTGATTCCATAACTAAATAGTCTGTATCATCTATCATCGTTGGACCATCTAATAGAGGTATATCATTATTTCCTAAGTCTCCTGTAAATACTGTTTTTATTTCTTTTTCTCCCTCTTTCACCCATAGTTCTATAATACTAGATCCAAGCATATGTCCAGCATCATTAAATCTTACGTGAATATTTTCATCAATTTCAACTATTTCATCATATTGAACAGGTTCAAATATTTCTAAAGATTTTTCTGCCTCTTCTGCTGTATATAATGGTTGTATTGGCTCAAGTCCTGCTCTTATTCTTTTTTTGTTTTTCCATTTGTTTTCTTGTTCTTGTATATGACCACTATCTGGTAGCATCAATGCACATAAATCACATGTTGCTTTGTGTGCATATATTTTATTTCTAAATCCTTCATTATATAATTTTGGTATTCTTCCTGAATGGTCAATATGTGCATGTGTTAGCAACATAAAATCTATAGCTCTAGGATCAAATTCAAAGTCTTGTTCATTTTCCATTTCTTGTTCTGCTTTTCCTTGCCACATTCCACAATCTACTAAAAATCTCTTTCCAGCTGCTTCTACTAAATAGTTAGATCCTGTTACTGTTTTTGTTGCACCTAAAAATGTTATTTTCAATACAATTCCTCCTTATATCAATAAAATACTTTAAACTTTTTGTTTAGTCTGATGTCTAGATTCTTTTTGGTTATATCTTGTGCTGATACTAATTCTACCTTTCTTTCAAAAGAATCTCCATCAAATAATTGCAAATATATAATATCTTTTTCTTTTGTTATTTTCATATATATGTTATCAATTTCAATTGTTCTCAATAATAATATTTCTCTGAAAATTTTATTTTCTATTTCTTCTTTGTCTGTAAAAATTCCTGTAATTCCCTCTTCTTTTGTTTTTGCTAATAAAATTGTTATAGTTTTTTCTATTACTTGTTGTAATTCTGGCACTTCACATATTGCATTTTCTCTATCAAAAGGTAATATATAATAATATCTAAATTCGTAAATCCATTCCATTATTTGTGTTTTTGTCTGTGCTTGTTGTATTTTAGTTACAAAACATTGTAAAAATATTTTTTGCATTTTTATTAAAGCTTTTTTTATTTCACTTTCTAAGTTTTCTGTTTGTATCAAACTTATATATCTTCCTTTGTTTTCTAATTCTCTTTTATATTTTACAAAGTTTTGTGGTATTAGTAATTGATTTAATTTTTCTATCTTTTCAAATTCTTCTTCTCTTTCTTTAACTAATTGTTCTGCTAAAACTCTTGTACTGAAAATTTTTTGTTCAAGAGGTAATACACTATTTCTTGCATCATATTCTTGTTGCAATAGTGCTTCATTATTTAATATTTTATCTATTCTTTTTATTTTTGAGTTTATTCCTTTTTTTCTTTCTGATACTTGTAATGCAAATTGACTTATATTTTCTACCTGTTGTATTTGTGCTAATGTTTCACTTTTTAATTTTTCTAAATTTTCTTTTTCTTGTATATCATATTTACATTCTAGTAGAATAGCTAATTTGTATATCATTTCTAATACTTTATTTGCATTTGCTTCTCCATATCTATTTGTTAATTTCTTTTTAGCTGAAACCATATAGTCTGATACAAATTCTCTGTTCTCTACCCAAAGATTTAAAAACTGATAGCCCAGTAAAATTCTTAAATTTTGGTATACTAGATTATGTTCTACACTTTCTATTTCTCCTATTATAGTTGTCCATGAATAACCATTAAAATCTCTTAATGGCTCTACTGTGTTTATATTATTTCCTATATTTATTAAATCTGTTATTGGTTTAGCAAATAAGTCATATTTTGATTTATCTAGTATTAAATCTTTTTTTGATATTTTAGATATTGCATATAAAATTTTTCTTTCTATTGGATAACTTGTTATTATTCTTTTTTCTTTGTCTATTAAAAATGTTCTTCTTCCTAAATTTTGTCCTTCTGGTGTATTTGGACTAACTACATTTATTAAATTGCATTCGTTTTTTATTAGTGAGATAACCTTTTCTATATATTCATCTTTTGTTTCTACATTATGTTTTGCTGTTTCATAATCTGAATAAGCTGTTTCTATTTTATATAACATGCTAAGAAGAAGGCTTTTTGTATGTTCTGAAAAGTTTTTATGTTCTAGCACTTCTTCTAATTTATTATTATAATCTTTTTTTACAATTCTCCCTAATAATTTATCTTTTTTCTTTTGCAATTCTAGACCTCCGTGTTTACAATAGTATTATTCTTCTTTTGCTCCTTGAGACATTTTTAATTCATTTAATCTTTCTAGTGTCATTAATACTTGTCTTGGCTTGCTTCCTTGATAACCAGAAATTATTCCTCTTTCTTCCATTTGGTCTATAATTCTTCCTGCTCTTGCATATCCTACTTTAAATCTTCTTTGTATAAATGATGTTGAAGCTTGTCCTGTTTCTACAACAGTTTCTATAGCTTCATTTAATAAACTGTCTACGTCATCATCTTGTGCTTGTTCTTTTTCTAACTCTTTTTCTGTTTTTCCACTATTTTCAATTGTTTCTATTATATCTTCATTATATGTAGCTTCTCCATTTTGTTTTAAGAATCCAACTATTTTTTCTACTTCTTTATCTGAAACAAATGCACCTTGTACTCTTGCTGGCTTTGGAGCTCCTGATGGGAAGAATAACATATCTCCTTTTCCTAATAATTTTTCTGCTCCTACAGAATCTAGTATTGTTCTTGAATCTATTTGTGATGATACAGCAAATGCAATTCTTGATGGTACATTTGCTTTAATTAGACCTGTTATTACATCTACTGATGGTCTTTGTGTTGCTATTACTAAGTGCATTCCTGCTGCTCTTGCTTTTTGAGCTAGTCTACATATTGCATCTTCTACTTCATTTTTAGCTACCATCATTAAATCTGCTAACTCATCTATTATTATCACTATTTTTGGAAGTTTTCCTACTTCTTCTTTTTCTTCTATAGCTTTGTTATAGCCTTTTAAATCTCTTACTCCTTTTTTAGCAAATAAACTATATCTGTTTTCCATTTCTTGTACAGCCCATGATAAAGCTCCAGCTGCTTTCTTAGGATCTGTTACTACTGGTATTAACAAATGTGGTATTCCATTATATACAGATAGTTCAACTACTTTAGGATCTATCATAACAAATTTTACTTCACTTGGTTTTGATTTATATATTATGCTTGTTATTATTGTGTTTACACATACACTCTTACCAGATCCAGTTGATCCTGCTATTAAAACGTGAGGCATTTTTG
>CANQGV010000053.1 GCA_947623475.1 uncultured Clostridia bacterium
ATTTGTAATGGTGTATATTCATATGTAGGTATGTCATTCATTCTTCCAACTACTAATATAACCCCTCTTGCATGAGCAACATGTATAGCTGTTTTAGCATTATTATTGAAAAATAATTCTTCTACTGATATAGCATCAGGTTTATATGTTTTTATAATCTCATCTAAATCTCTATATATTTTTTCTAGTCTCAACGGAAAAGAAACTCCAGCGTCTGTTAAAACAGCCCCTGAAGTTATTAAGTTAAATTTATTTCCGATATAATCTATTATACTATATCCTACTATTGCATAACCTGGATCTATTCCTAAAATTCTCATTTTATTTCATTCCTTTTATTTTCCTAATACTATTCTAAACACTTCAGCTACACTCCATGCTTGAGCTATTGCTCCTTTTGGTAGTTGTGGTTTTTTTGAATCATATATTTCAGCAATACTTCCTATACATCCATTTTCTTCTAATTCTTTTTTGAATGTTCTTTGTGTCTTTTTTCTGAATTTTGTTATTTTTTCTTCTATTTCGTCTTTATCTTTTTTTGTTTTTAATTTATCTTTAACATTTTTTAATGAGTTATAATAAAGTCCAAGTAACCATGTCCATGTAATACCTTGATGGTAACTAGTATCTCTTTGTACTTCTCCACCTTCATATACATCAACATATCCTTCTTCAGTACTTGCTAATGTTTTTAGTCCATAATTGTTTAATAATTTTTTCTCTACTGTATTTAATATATTTGATGCTATTTCTGATGTAACATCTATTACTGGATAAGTTAAGCTTAATGCAAATAATTGATTTGGTCTTATTTTATCATCACCTAAAACATCATATAAAGATTTTCTTCTTTTTATATAAAATTCCTCATTAAATGTTTTTTTGCATTCTTCAGCTAATTTTTTACATTCTTTTTGTATTTTCTTTTCTTCAAATTTTTTAGATAAGTCTTCCATTATTTTTAACGCATTATACCATAAAGCATTTATTTCTACTGCTTTTCCATTTCTAGGTGTTACAGCATATCCTTGGCATTTTACATCCATCCATGTATTTTGTGTGTCAGATTTTCCAGAAACAATTAACCCATCATTATCTAAATAAATATTATTATTATCAATATCTATTCCTGAAATATAGTTTTTAATTACTTCATACATCTTTTCATATAAATATGTTTCTACAAATTCATAATCCTCTGTATAATCTATATATTTTTGCACTTGTTCAAATAATAAAAGTGATGCATCTACACTATTATATAATGGTCTATTATCAAATCCAGAATATCCATTTGGAACTAATCCATTTTTTATATCTCTTGTCATTGTTAATAAAACTTCTTTTGCTTCTTCAAAACGTTTTGTTATTAAAAGTAATCCTTCAAAAGAAATTAAACTATCTCTTCCCCAATCTAAAAACCATGGATATCCTGCTATTATTGTATGATACCTAAAAGAAGGTCTATAAACTAAGAAGTTGTCTGCTGCAATTAAATATTTTTTTATTTCCTCATCATGGTCTTTTTCTTTTTTGGTTTTCTTTTCTTTTTTATTGTCTACTAACTCAGATTTTTCAACTATATTATCTATTCTTTTTATTTCTTTTTCTATCATGTCTTTTACATTTATATTTTCAATATTTTCTTCTAATGAAAATATAAATGAAATTTGTTTTACTTCTCTTCTTTTTATTTCTACTTCATATATACCTGGTACAGCATGATTTTCTTCTGGATCAAAGCCTCTATTTTCTTCTTCTATATAAAACATATTTCTAAATACATCATTATCATGTGTTTTATATTTTCCTTCAGATAAATACATATACATTGGTTGTTTAGGATTATTGTTTAATACTATTTTTACCTTTGTTTTTTCTGTTTCTTGTCTAATAGCAAAATGTTCTTCTTTATTTACACAATGAAAATCTCTGAAATTAATTATAGGAGCTAATGTTAATACAGCTTTTTCATTTCCTTTGTTTTCAATTTCATAATAAATTCCTACTGTATTTTTTCCATATTCCATACAAATGCTTTTAGTTATATTTATATTTTTTACTTTGTAATTAAACTTTGGTATATAATCTTTTTCAAAGCTTACTTGATTTTTGTATCCATTAGATATGTAATTTCTACATACATTAGTAAATAGCTCGTATTTTTCTTCTCCTATAATAATACTTTCATCTACTTTTGAAAGCATTAAATATCTTTGTGCTGGAGGTGAAAGTGGTGCTATCAATAAACCATGATATTTTCTTGTGTTTGCACCAAGTATTGTTGAAGATGCAAATCCTCCTAATCCATTAGTTATAATCCATTCTTTTTTTAATCCATTTTCTAAACTTATTTGTTCTTTTGTAAATTTCATTATTTTTCCCTCTTAACTTTTTATTTATTTTTTGTGTTTTTTCTCAATCCTCTTGCACTTTTTCTTAAAACAGGTTGTTCAGTTGTTTTTTCTGGTGTTTTTGTTGTTTTTGTTGTTTTTGTTGTTTTAGTCTTTTTGTCTATATCTTTTTGTATCTTTTTTTCTGTTTTTGCAACTTCTTTTTGCATCTTTCTTTCTGTTTTAACTGTATCTTTTTGTTTTTTTACTTTTGCTTTTGCATCTGCTTCTCTTATTGATTTTATTCTGTCTTGATATTTGCTACTAAATTTACTTTTTCCTTTTGGTTGTTCTAATCTCTTTCCTGTATTTTTAGGTTTCTTAGCTTTTTTAGCTTTTTCTTTTTCTTTATTTATTCTTTTTTCTTCTTTTAATTTATTATTTAACATCATATATTGTGGATCATTTTGTTTATCTTGATATTTAAGATCATCACAAACTAATTCTATTATAGCATTTGCAATTAAGTCAGGATCATGTCTTATAAATTCGTCTTTTACTGTTGCTAAATCTTTTTGAATAAATTTAACTCCTTTTGCTTTACCAGATGAATGTTGTACTAAGTCTTGTCCTTCCATGTTATATTTCTTTATAAATTCTGGAATTATTTCTCCTGTGTCATAAATACAATAATCTATAATGTCTTGTCTACAATGTTCTTTTATTGCTTTAATATGATCTGCTACTGTATATTCATCTGTTTGTCCTGCTTCTGTCATTAAATTGCTAACATATATTTTTATAGCTTTTGATTCTTTTATTGCTTTTGTTATACCACTTACTAATAAACAAGGTATTACATTTGTATATAAACTTCCTGGTCCTATTATTACACAGTCTGCATCCATTATAGCTTCTATTACTCCTGGTGCTGCCTTACAATTTGATGGTGAAAGTCTAACTCTACTTATTTGAGTAAATTTTTCTGAAACAACTTCTGGTATTTTTGATTTTTCTTCTACCATATATCCATTTTCTAACTCAGCTACTATTTTCACCTCATCTAAAGTAGCTGGTAAAACTTTTCCACCAATATTTAATATATCACTACTTTTTGATATTGATTCTACAAAATTTCCACCATTAGCTTCTTTTATTGCAGAGAAATAAATATCAGAAAATTCTAATCCTTTTAACTTTCCTTTTGTAAAAGTATAATCAAATAAGTTTTTCATTTCTTCTTCATTTGGTGATAAAGAAATAAAACTTCCCTTAATTTCTTCTAATGGTAGTGTTTCTAATTGTTTTCTTGATTCTGTTGGACTTTCTCCATAATCTGATATAGGAACTATTGCAGTAATATTATTCGTATAATTTTTTAGTCCTGATAATACTGCTTCAAGTCCTGTTCCTCCTCCTATAACAACAATGTTAGGTCCTTGATCATAAACAGTTTTATTAAAAATTAATGAATTTACATTAACATTTTTTCTGTCTTTCATTCTATCATCTGTTGATTCTATTACTAGCTCCATTGCTCTTTTATTTAAAAATATCAATCCTAAAACAATTGATACAAAACCAACTGCAAAAATTACTATTATTTTTTCTACTCCTACAAAAGTCATTTCGTCTTTTACTAATATTTCTGCTATTCCATAGCATGTAAATAAAATTCCTATTAATATTAATAGCATCCATCTTTTCATTTTTGAACTTGATTTAAACCAGTGTATAAGTCCTTTCATTTATTCTTCCTCCCCGACAATTTGCATTTCTAATTCTATTTCTTTTCCAAATTTCTCATATACTTTTTCTTTAACGTATATTACTAATGAAAGTATTTCTTTAGCTGTTGCATTTCCTTTGTTTATTATAAAGCCTGCATGTTTAGTAGAAACTTCTGCATCACCTATTCTATAACCTTTTAAATCACATTCATCAATTAATTTAGCTGTTATAAAATCTTCACCTCTTTTAAATGTACTTCCTGCGTTAGGAAATTCTAAAGGTTGTTTTTCTTTTCTTTTTGTAGTATAACTATGCATTTTTGCTTTTATTTCATCTTTAGTTCCTTTTTCAAGTTTCATTATAACTTCTATAACTATATATTCATTTTCTAAAAATATACTGTGTCTATAATCAAACCTAGCTTCATCTTTAGACATTTCTTTTAAGTTCATTTTGTCATCTAAATATATAACTTTTTTTATTATGTCCTTTATTTCTTTACCATTAGCTCCGGCATTCATACATACTGCCCCACCAATTGTTCCTGGAATACCAGATATTTCTTCCATTCCAGATAATCCTTTATCTGCAACTGTATATGCTACTTGTGTTAATTTATTACCTGCACCTACAACTATTTCTTGTCCTTTTTGTTCTAGCTTTTCGATATCTATTTTTATTGTTATACCTTTTATTCCACCATCTAAAACCAGTAGATTGCTTCCATTACCTATTATAGTAGTTTGAATTTTGTTGTCATCAGAATATCTTAATATTTCTTTTAGAATTTCTACATCAGTCACTACTATTAAACATTCTGCTAATCCACCAACTTTTAAAGAAGTATGTTTTTTCATTGATTCATTAAAATAGATTTTAGAAGGTCCTTCTACAATTTTTTTCAAAGCTTCTCTCTGAGTTTTTGTCATTCATTTTCCTCCAATGATATTATCTTAGTTATCTACAGAATAAACATATAAAGGCTCATCAAATGTATCAAATTTATTCTTGTTTATAACTTCCCCTGTTTTATAATTTACAATATATTCATCAGTACAGTTTGTAATGCTTAATTCTTCTAAGCTACTTTTATCTAATAACTTGTATTCTCCTTCTTCTCCTTTTAAGACTAATCCTGCTTTGTCTAGAATCTTTTGTACTTCTGTTTTTTGAATATTAATACCTGGCAATTCTGAATAATCTGTATTTGTTATTTCTGCTCTGGTCTTTCTCTGTAATACTGCATTTTGTACCATTCTTATTTCACTCTGAAAAACATTAACTTTTGAATCTTTATTGTTTTTCACCACTATTCCAATTGATACAGTTGCCAATATCATTAACAAAATAATTATTACTACCAAAGATATTAATGTAATTCCTTTTTCATTTTTTTTCATTAATGTATCTCCTTTTCATTACTTACTATATCATTTTTCGGCAATAATTACAATATAAATATATAAAGTTTATTATGTTTTAGTAGTATAAAAAAATATTTTAATGAGGTGATATATATTGAGTTTTGCTAAACAAAGAAATTATAATATATTGGTAGTAAATTCAAAAAAACTTTTCTTTCCTGTACTTTTTTTAAGTTTTTCTTTTTGTTTACTATTTTTTTCAAAATCAAATTTACCTGCTGTAAAAAATGGATTAGAATTATGGGTAAATTCTGTTGTTCCTTCTCTATTCCCATTTTTTGTTGCAACAGAATTATTAATGAAAACAAATATAACTTATTATTTTGGAATTTTATTTAAGAATTTTATGAAACCACTTTTTAATGTTAGAGGTGAATGTAGTTTTGCTTTTATTATGGGCATTATTAGTGGCTATCCTGTAGGTGCTAAAATTGCTTGTGATTTTAGAAATAAAAATATTTGTTCTAAAGCAGAATGTGAAAGATTATTAAGTTTCACTAATAATTCTGGCCCTTTGTTTATAATCGGCTCTGTTGGTATATCTATGTTTGGCAATTCTACAATTGGCATTCTTCTTTTTGTTACACATTTATTGGCATCTATTACTGTTGGTTTTTTGTTTAGATTTTGGAAATATTCAGAAAGCTCTAATCAATTACTTCATACTTCAAAATCTAATCCTAATGAGTCTTATGTTACCTTTTCTACTTTAGGTAAAGCAATATCTGAAAGTATTTCAAGTGCAATATCAACAGTCTTTTTAATAGGTGGATTTGTTGTTTTATTTGCATGTATTATTTCTATTATAAATTCATGTGGCATTTTTAATATTTTATCAACTTTTATTAGTCCAGTATTTACAACTTTACACATAAATAATAACTTTATTATTCCTTGTCTTACTGGTTTATTAGAAATAACAAATGGAATTTCTTTAATTGCTTCAATTGCTATTAAAGAAATTTCTATAAATGTAATCTTAGCTTCATTTTTCTTAGGTTTTGGTGGAATATCTATTTTTTTACAAGTTTGGAGTATAGTTTCTAAAACAGACTTATCTATAAAGCCATATATTTATGGTAAACTTCTTCATGGAATAATATCTAGTGTTTATACTTTAATTTTTATAAATGTTTTTCCTTTTTTCAATTTTAATTTGTAAAATAAGTTTATTTTGTATCTGTCATATTTTTGTTTTTTTCTAATATTATTTATATAAGAAATAGTTGTTATATAAATATAACAACAGAATGGAGGTTTTATGGAAAAAGATTATAATTCTTATTCACCTTATATGAGTTATGGCACTAACCAAATGTCTAATGAAGACTTCGGTGGAAATATGTATTCAGATCCAACTTCATTTAATCCGATTATGCAATACGAACAGGCTTATACATATTATCGCTTCTTATGTATGCAAATGGATTACAAAATAAAATGTAAAGAATATGAAAAAATATGTGGAAATAACTCTAATAATAATTCCAATAATCAAAAACCCAGATAAAGCTGTATATTACAGCTTTTATTTTTGCAACTTTAACTTTTTTATGATAAAATATACAAAGTTTATTTAAAAGGAGTTTTAATATATGGCTTTTGATGGAATTGTATGTAAAGCAGTTGCTTCTGAATTAAATTCTCTTTCAGGAGCAAGACTAGATAAAATATTTCAACCTAGCAAAAACACAATTGTTTTAGGTCTTTATTTAAATGGAAATAATTATGCTCTTAATTGTTGTATAGATTCTGGTTATTACAGACTTAATCTTACAACAAATAGTAAACCAAATCCTAAGGTTGCTCCTAATTTTTGTATGGTTTTACGTAAACATATTTTAGGATTACGTTTAAAAAATGTTTACACTATTGATTTAGAAAGAGTTGTTTTTATCGAATTTGAAGGTCTAAATGATATAGATGAAATTATAAATATAAAATTAGTAGTTGAACTTATGGGAAAACACAGTAATATTATTTTAGTTGATGACAATAATATAATTATAGATAGCTTACGCCATATTAAAGAAATTGATAATACTTATCGAAATATATTACCACATTTTAAATACTCTTTTCCTTCTACTGACAAACTTAGCCTATATGATATAAATACTTTTAATGATTTTAAAAAACATGTTAATAACAAAGATGATATTTACAAAGTTTTTAATGGTATTAGTAAATCCTTTGTAGAAAATTCTATAAATATCTTAGGAAATGACAATTTAGAGAATTTATACAATTACATTTGTAATATAATAAATAATATTGATAAAATAAAATTAGAACTTTCTGATAAAGATTATTTTGTAAAACTTACTGAAAATAAAGAGCCTTTTTCTGTAAATTTTGACTTAGATAATTTTTATACTGAAAAAGAAAATTTAAACAGTTTTAAAATTTATAGAGATAGCATTTTGAAATTTATACTTGCTACTCTAAAAAAATATAATAAAAGATTACTTAATATTGATTCAAAACTTAAGCAATGTGAAAATATGGATATATATAAATTATATGGTGAGTTAATTACTGCTAATTTATATAGAATTCAAGATACTAATGCTAAT